>CAZFCJ010000015.1:0-45735 GCA_964517315.1 uncultured Anaerolineaceae bacterium
TCTAGCGGACAGCCGATTGCAAGGATTCTTGGCGATTTCGGCTGCAGAAGGGCAGAAAGACCGGTGACCGTCAGGAGCTCCCTCCATGACCGTCGGCGCTGTACTTTGGCTGCCCTAAAAGGGCGAAGGGCACAAGGATCCCATTGTGGGAGACCCGCTTGTGCCCTCCGTCCCGATCAAGGAGGAGTTACCCGTACCTTGTTGTGGCTCCTTAGAGCTTATTCACAACCCCGCCTGTTAGGAATGGTCAGCGAGCAGGTTGAAACCCTACGGACCAACCAAGATAAACTCACCGCCTTCGATCTTGAAGACGCGGAACTCTCCGCCCTCAAGGTCTCCATTCGAATTGAAGGAGACCGGATAGCCCAAGATGCTCTCTTCAGCGCTTAGCTGCGTTCCTGCCACTTCATCCCTCACACATTCCCTATTCAGAGTGTCATTCTGCACGCAGCTTTGGATCGCCTCCAAGGCGAGTCGGGTTGCAAGGGCCGCAGGACCGCCCAAGGCGCCGAAATCCTCACCGTACTCTGCCTGGAATCGCTCGATATAAGGCTGCATGGTAGGAACATCTTTCAACGCCGGCGCGAAGAATGTGAGATAAGCGGGCTCCACAGCATCCTCCGCCGCTTCCACCCATTCTTCATCAAAGGCGGAATCGCCGTTGAAGTAAATTCCCTCCCAACCCTGCTCACGAAGTCTGATGATGAGACTGGAAAGCTGAAGCGGAGTTTGGGCCGGGAACATGACTGCGTCGAATCCTCCATTGACGATCCTCGTTGCGACTGAGGAAAGATCGGTCTCGTCGGGGGATACGGAAGCGAATCCCAAATCAGTAACTCCGAGTTCTTCCATGGCGCTTGAGGTTGCCTCGACCAGGCCCTGCGCGTATGTTGTTTGATCATCAATGAAGAAGGCGGACTCTACTCCCAATTCTTCCACCATGTAACCGGCAGCTGTAGGCCCTTGATCGGCATCCGTCGGGATCGGCCGGAAAAAGGTGGGGGTCCCCGGCTCCGTGAGGCCTGGATTTGTGCACGAAGGCGTGATATGCACCAGTCCCGCCTCGGCAAAAATCGGCTGCACAGCCTCGCATACCTGACTCCCAGCCGGACCCACGGCGGCGTAGATGGCTTCATCTGCTACAGCCCGTTCCGAGACTACAGCGCCTGTGTCTGGCTGGACCTCTGTGTCGAACTCTTCGATCGAGATGTTCATTCCAGTGTCTTGGTTGAAGATGTCCAGCGCGGCTTTGGTAAATCCGCCTTGCTCCTCTCCCACGAACGCGGCGTTTCCGGTCAATGGGCCGAGATAGGCGATCTTGATTTCTTCAGGAGTTTGCGCAGATCCGCCACAGGCGGCAAGCAGCAAGCTGAGGCCTGTCACTATGGCCATCATTGCATAAATTTTCTTCATCTCTCTCCTACTTTCGAAGTTGAAATAGGTCTCTCGTTATGACGCTGCGATTTGTGATGTCTCCGGTCCGTCGCACCTCCTAACGCAGAGGCCCCGCCGCCATCACGATGCGGGGTATGAGCCTACGCAACCCCATGGATTGGAGAACATGGCGCTCAACGTTTGGTCCGGATGCGATCAACCCCGCCACTCTCGCTCCAAGGCATCCAATAGCCCGTCAATTTGCTCGGCGTAGTTATAGCCGTGTAAACTGACGCGGATCGTCTCGTCTATATTGATGACGATGATGGATTGTTCGCCCAATTTCTCCATGAGCCGGGCCCCTTCTTTACTTGTGAAGCAAACGCTCGGTCCCCGCCTCGATTCATCCCATGGGGTAGTCGGACGAATGCCGAGCGCATCGAGGCCCTCCAGGAGTCTCTGCGAAAGAGCCTGAATGTGATCAGCGCGCATTTCCTCCGTGGTGTCCTGGAGGTAATCGAGAGCCGAGTCCAATACATAGATCGAGGGGTGGGAAACATTTCCGCGCGAGAAACGAGAGGCTCCCTCCTTCATCGCGGGATCCTTGTCATAATCAAGGTGGGGCGGAAAATGGACGGAGTACCAGCCCAATGTGGAGGGTTCAAAATTTGGATACCGCGCTTGGTTCCAGTAGGCGACCGCTACGCCCGTGCAACCGAGCAAGAACTTGTAGCAAGAAGAAAAGGCGAAATCCGCGATGCTTAGATCGACCGGGAGCGCGCCAGCTTCCTGGGTCACATCGAGTATGAGGAGGGCACCGTTGGCATCGGCCAGTTCCCTAAGATACTCGGGGGACAGCCGCTCCCCTGTAATATAGGAGACAGTGGAGGTAGAGATGATTCTCGTCTTTTCGTCAACAACGCGCGCAAACCTATCGGGATCATTCCCTCGTGCCACCCTGATCTCGACACCGCTGGCCCTCAACCCTACGAAGGGTAGGGCGGCGGAAGGGAACTCAGAAGCGTCAACACATATATTCTGCCCGGGCTCAACGTCGATAGACTCAGCAAGGAGCGAAACACCTTCGACTACGTTGGAAACAAACCCTACGTTGTTCTCATTCACCTTAAACAGCCTGGAAACCTTCTCGCGGGCCGCGTTAATCCGCTCTGCCATCCGGATACGGCCAGACCAGCCAATGCTCTTATCCCTCGCATAATCTAATAAGGCCTCGTCATGTCGGTGGAGAAACGGCGATTCACTTGCAGCGCCAAAATGGAGCACCCCATCCCCGATCCGAAAATCTGTAGGATTAAAGATGGGATCGGAAGCGGTAGAGACCTCCAGAGTCATTTCAAACCCCACTTGGGCATGCCGGTTTGCCTCTGTTTCCCAGAGCAGTGGGCCCGCTGAGGTGCACCCGAGTTGTGTGGAGTTGACTTTGAGAGGAGCACCCAGTATGATTATATTAGTTATTGTATGACAGTCAACAATTAATTGTCAAATCGCTCGGGGGAGGTCAGGGCATGGTCGATGACGGCATCTTGACCACAAGCCCATATTCGATAGGGAGGGGGATGTGAAGCTCGAACCCGCGTCCAAGAAAACGCTTGCCCAAGAAATTGCAGAACAGCTTCGACAAGCAATATGGTCCGGCTCGCTTGAACCGGAAGCACAACTGAAGGAGAGTCAGCTTGCAGACTCGCTGCAAGTGAGTCGAGGTCCGGTTCGGGAGGCCCTCAGCCAATTGGAGCGTGAGGGCCTGGTGGCGAAACCACCAAATCAAAGCGCGAAGGTCGCTCGGTTGTCCAACCGAGACCTCTATGAGGTATTCACACTGCGGCGTTCGCTGGAGGAACTGGCCGTGGAGGAAGTCCTTTCTGAAAACAACCCCTCGTCCACCGAGCGGCTCCAGGGCCTTGTTGACGATATGAAAATGCATGTTGAGCGCCAATTTACGGAGCAGGAGGCCGCGGACCTCGACATACGATTTCACGAGGCCCTTGTTAAAGCAAGTATGCACAGCCGCCTGATAGAGGCATGGCAAACTCTCGAACCCCAGATTTATCTCGTTCTGCTGAGCAGAAACGTCGCAAATCCGGACTACAGGGAATATGCAGTCAAATCACACCAAGGTATCGTTGACTCTTTGTCGGGTGGGGACTTGGAGCTAAGTAAGAACATTATCGCCGACCATATCCATAGCTCCTACGAAAGAATCGTCGAGGCCTGGGGGGACTCTAAGTCGCATTAGAGGCCTTTTGCACGAGGGAAGGGCCATCGACCCGGAATACGCCCTGCTTTCGCTTTGCAGTCCTCGCCTGACAGGCTCGCGCTCAATTTTGTTCAGACTCAGTGACCATGCTTGCGACAATCATTGACCCATTCAGTTCATCCCCAAATCGGCCCGCCGGTCCAACCCGAACAGATGACCGCTCCAAATTGGTTCGTAGCTACCTGGAACCCATGGAATAGATCAACAAGAGAGAGCGCGGTGTCCCGCCAATGGTGCGTGGACCACTGGCTCAGCCAGCCAATGACGAATTGAACGCCGAAGATCACGGCAGTGCCCCCTGATCACCCCTCCGCGAGGTGTACTTGGAAAATTTCGTTGAACTTCTGCCACAAACCCTCGTAAATGGCCTTACGCTGGGAAGTGTTTACGCGCTGATCGCGCTCGGCTACACCATGGTCTACGGAATCCTAAAGCTCTTGAATTTCGCTCATGGTGACGTGTACATGGTTGGAGCCTATCTTGGCTACGGTGTGATCGTCCTCCTCGTCCCGCAAACGGGCCCCCTCATTCCCACTGGCTTCATCATCCTGATCATGTTCGTGGTAGCTATGTCGGGTTCCACGATCCTCGGTGTGCTCATTGAGCGATTTGCATACCGCCCTCTGAGAAACGCCCCAAGAGTAGCGCCGCTCATAAGCGCACTTGGGGTGTCGTTCTTCTTGCAAACCATGGTCCAGTTGACGGTCGGAGCTCGGCCTATCGATTACAGGAGCTCGGCCCTGATTGCATCAGGAACGGGTGTCTGGTTAGGCGGCTTCTTTATCGAGGCGGCAAGGGTCATGGTGGTCGTCCTCACCGTCGTTCTCATGATCATTCTGACCTATTTTGTGAGATCTACTCGCCTAGGAAGAGGCATACGTGCGGTGTCAATGGACTCCCAGGCCGCGGAAATGATGGGCGTCGATGTTAACAAGGTTGTATTGGTCACCTTCATCGTGGGCTCGGCTCTAGCCGGAGCAGCAGGGGTGATGGTCGGGCTGGTGTTTCTTATCATCCGCCACACCATGGGATTCGTGGCTGGACTGCGTGGATTCACCGCCTCCGTCGTCGGAGGAATCGGCAGTATCCCTGGGGCTGTCGTCGGCGGCTTGATCATCGGCCTGGCGGAAGCCTTCGCCAGCGTCTACATCTCGGCAACTTTCAAAGAAATCATAACTTTCATGATTCTGATCGCAGTGCTGCTCATCCGGCCAACCGGACTTCTCGGAGCCTCTGTGGAGGAGAAGGTTTAATCATGGCTGACGGCAGGAACGAGAGTGGCCGGACCAACGGAATCGATCAGGATTCGATTGCTGCAGATACATGGGTTGGAGAAGTTGACCAAAGACGGCGAGCAGCGAGTGGGATAATCGCCAGCGCGAAGCAGAGGTGGGATAAAATCCCCCGCTATCTACAGTGGATGATCCTTGTCGCGCTGCTCGCCTCGTTCCCTATCGTTACCTCGTTCCAGCCTGTCCTCGACCTGCTCGACATTGGCAGTAACGCCTTCATCGTCCGTATTGGAGCCATGTTCTTGGCCATGAGCATGTTGGCCATCGGCCTCAACGTTGTAGTGGGGTACGCGGGGCTATTTGACCTGGGATATGCGGCGTTCTTTGGCTTCGCAGGTTACGCGTATGCGTACCTTTCCTCCGAGTTCATAGGTAGCGGGATCCACGTGCATTCCATCCTGAGCATCCCTACTATCGTTCTTCTCACGGCCGGATTTGGATATTTGCTGGGCCTGTCATCACTGCGGCTCAGGGGAGACTACCTGGCGATCGTTACGCTGGGTTTTGGCTTGCTATTCGTGCAACTCGCACTCACTTTGAATCGTGTCGAGCTACCTTGGCTCGATAAAGCGGTAGATCTGACAAATGGTCCTAATGGAATTTCAAACCTCGACAACATCAATCTCTTGGGTTACACCATCAGCTCCAATGTTCAGTACTACTACTTGTTCTTACTTCTTTTGATAGGCGTCTATCTGCTCGTCACCCGCATGAGAAGTTCCAGGATTGGCCGCGCTTGGCGCTCGATTCGGGAAGATGAGCTCGCATCGGAGGTTCTGGGAACCCCGACTCGACATCTAAAATTGCTCGCCTTCGCCATTGGCGCTGGCATCGCGGGTCTATCGGGGAGCGTATTCGCCGCTTGGCAAGGCATCGTCACACCCAACCGGTATGACACCATCTTGTTGATCGAACTTTATGCAATGGTTGTGCTGGGTGGCTTGGGCAGTCTTCGGGGGGTGATCCTCGGCACTCTCGTGTTCACGGCCGTTCCTGAAGTCCTGCGTAATGTATCGCTGGCTGGAGTGCTTGTGTATTCGACCATTCTGATCACCCTCTTTTTGAACTTGCGGCCATGGAGAAAATTCGCCGCGTTTCTCGGCGCAACGATTGTGGCCGGTTTGCTGCTCAAGATGGGGATGAGCGCATTTCTCCCATATCTGGATTCCGGGACCCTTCCGGAACAAGGGTCGATCCTGAATCAGCTTGTGCAGGCGTGGCTGGTCGTCCCCCCAAGCTACGAACTGGTCGGCAAGCTCGCAGCGATTTGCACAGTGTTTCTGGTCCTAGGCACCGTCGTAACCCGAGGTACGTGGCGCATGATCCTGCTTGGCCTCACCCTCTACTTGTTTGCATTCACGTGGGAAGCACGATTAGCCAGCGAGCCAGCGGTTACCCGCGTTTTGCTCGTGGGCCTCACATTGATCGTGATCATGATCAAGCGCCCCCAAGGACTGCTCGGGAAACTCCGTGTCACGATCGTGTAACCGATGGCTCTGCTCGAAGTCAACAACCTGTCCAAATCGTTCGGTGCGCTGCAGGCAATCGACCGATTGACGTTCGACGTAGCCGAGGGCGAAATCGTCAGCATCATCGGGCCGAACGGGGCTGGCAAGACCACCACCCTCAACCTGCTGACGGGGATCAGCCAGCCGGATTCGGGGGAAATGATCTTCGACGGCGCCTCGATGGTCGGCATGGATTCACATGAGATCGCGGCCCTCGGTCTTTCGCGGACGTTTCAGACACTGCGGCTGTTCTTGAACATGAGCGTGATCGAAAACGTCATGGCCGCCGCCTACCCCAACATGAAGGCCGGCCTGCTGCCGATCGTGCTGCGCACCGAAGCCTGGCGGCAGGAGGAGGAGCGCGTGCGCGCAAAGGCGGAGGGGGTCCTGTCCTTCTTTGGCGAACGCCTGGTGGGCTACCGCTTTGACGAGCCGGCCTACAGCCTTTCCTATGCCAACCGGCGCAGGCTCGAAATCGCCCGCGCTATGGCCGGCGATCCCAAGCTGCTCCTGCTGGATGAGCCCTCCGCGGGCATGAACCCCAAGGAAACGCTGGAGATCACCGAGCTGATCGGCACGCTGCGGGAAGAGCTGGGTGTGACGATTATCCTGATCGAACACGACATGCATGTAGTGGAGGGCATCTCCGACCGGGTGATCGCGCTCGACTACGGCCGGAAGATTGCCGAGGGCGATTTCGAGCGGGTGACGACTGACCCGGACGTCGTCGAGGCCTACCTCGGCCGTAAAGCCCGGGGCCGGGCAGATGAGCGATGAGCGAGAACGGCAAGGCACAACCGCTGCTGCGGCTGACGGATGTCAACACATATTACGGCGAGATCCACATTCTACAGGACGTCAACCTGGAGATTTACCCCGGCGAATTGGTCTGCCTGCTGGGCGGAAACGCCTCTGGCAAGTCGACCACTCTTAAAACCATCTTGGGGATCGTTCGCTTCGTCAGCGGCTCGATTGAGTTTCGCGGCGAGCGCGTGGAAGACCGCCACACCAGCTACCGCATTCGGCGCGGCATGGCCGTGGTGCCGGAGAACCGGCGCATCTTCGGCGACATGAGCGTGCGGGAGAACCTGCTTATGGGCGCCTATCTGCGCGACGATCGAGAGGGCATCGATCGCGATTTCGAGCACGTGCTGGACCTGTTCCCTCGGCTCGGCGAGCGCCTCGAACAGCTGGGTAAGACGCTCAGCGGCGGTGAACAGCAGATGCTGGCCATGGCGCGGGCGCTGATGTCGCACCCGGGGCTGCTGTTGATGGACGAGCCCTCGATGGGGCTGGCGCCGGTGCTGGTCGAGCACAATTTCGAAATCATTCAGCGCATTAATGAGCAGGGCACCACCGTGTTCATGGTCGAGCAAAACGCCAACATGGCCCTGTCGATCGCCGACCGCGGCTATGTGCTCCAGACCGGCCGCATCGTGCTGGCCGATTCCACCGAAAATCTGCTGGACAACGAGATGATGCGCAAGGCGTACCTGGGAAGGTGAGTTACCGGGCCATAAGGCGCGCTTGGGTTCATCCTGATCGAGGTCCCGCTCCCTCTCGCGAGTAGTACTTGGAGGCCTGACCGTCAAAGGGACCGCCAGATACCCTCGCTCTATGAATCCTCTTCATACACAGCCGGGTTGGCACAATGGGGCAGCGGCCTGCCTTCGAGGCCGGCCTCCAAGTTGTCTGCGGCCATACTCGCCATCCGGCTGCGGGTCGCCCGACCGGAGCTGGCGATGTGAGGAACGATGATGCAGTTAGGGAGCGACAATAGCGGATCACGTTCCGGGATCGGTTCCGGGTCGGTCACATCCAGCGCGGCATATGCGATCTCTTCCTGCGCGAGAGCCTCATAGAGCGCCGCCGAGTCGACCACGGCCCCGCGAGCCGTATTTACAAGAACGGCGGAGGACTTCATCCGCGAGAAGGCTTCGGCGTCAATCATGTGCCTGGTTTCGTTCGTCAGCGGCACGTGCAGACTGACGAAATCCGACCT
The DNA here is from genome assembly GCA_964517315.1 of uncultured Anaerolineaceae bacterium. GTDB lineage: Bacteria > Chloroflexota > Anaerolineae > Anaerolineales > E44-bin32 > DASWJQ01. The sequence goes on from CAZFCJ010000015.1 coordinate 8,452, forward strand.
AGCCAGGAGATCCCCGAGTGATGTCGAGACCGCGCCCAAGGCTCGTGCTTTTTCCGGATTAACGTTTCTACTGTGGACCAAGATCTCCATATCGAACCCGCTTGCTCGTCTCGCCACCGCCTTGCCGATCCGACCGAAACCAATGATCCCCAAGGTGGCCCCATGCACGTCCTGTCCCATCAGGAGCGTCGGGCTCCACGTTTTCCAGCTTCCCTCGGATACGTAATCCACCCCTTCAACCACCCGCCGGGCCGCGGCCATCAGCAGAGCAAACGCGAAATCGGCCGTCGACTCGGTGAGCACGCCCGGCGTGTGCCCGACGGGAATTCCGCGCGCGGTTGCGGCCCCGAGGTCGATGTTGTCGACCCCTACGGCCATCTGACTGATGACCTTCAAGGTATGTCCTGCGGCCTCGATGATCGCGGCGTCAATTTGATCCGTAAGCAGACAGACCAAACCCTCCACGCCGGCAACCTTCTTCGCCAGAGTTTCGTACTCGGGCGGTTCCTCTTCCGGCCATATTTCAGCATCCGCAATGGCCTCGATGCGCTTCTGGCCCGCCTCGGGTATGACTCGTGATACGAACACCTTTGGCTTAGCCACCGTTCCTCCCCACTCCACGCTGGCCGCTGCCGCACCGCTCAATCGCACAGCCAAGCGAGAAACCTCTGAATTTCACCTTGAGCCCCCTCAAGCGATACCTGCTCAGTCTCGAGTTCGCCCGGCCTTCCCCACCATTACCCACGGTTCAGCTGAGCTGCTCCGCACTTCCCTCAGCTAGTACCACAAGATGCACCTGACCCGGCCCATGCATGCCCCGCACAGGTTCCATGGCGATATCGGCGGTTCGGCTGGGCCCGGTGATGATCAGTACGCTGGAAGGCTGATGGTTTTTTTCGGTTCCGCTGCCCCGGATCTGATCCATCCAGGCCTCCAAATCAGGCAGCACGGTCTCCACGCCGCGCAGAACAGCGATGTGCAGCGGCGGCAGGATCGAGGCGGAACGCGGCTTCCCTTTGCCCGACTCCAACACGATGCTTCCCGTCGCCGCCAGGGCGGCGTCGACGCCCGTAATCCCAACTCGGACTGACGCCTCTGCAGGGGCCGCTACCCGCACTCCCCGAGCGGCTAAGGCGCCTTCCAGCCCCGGCAAGGGTATTTGATCGAAATCCCAACTCAGAACTTGCGAGTCGTCTCCGACAAGAGCCACCACTTTGGAGATCGCTTCGGATTCAGAGCGAGGCCTGTGGACCACACAATCGATCGCTTCGGCTTGGCGAACGAAGCGGTCCAGCCTTTCCGCCGCCGATTCCTGCTTCCGTGGAACCATAGGGAGATGCCGGTCCTCAGCCCTCTGCTCAAACTCAAGCCCTTGAGCCGCTCGCAGCCGACGGAGAATGGTCTCTCGGCTGGCGCTCATGGTCCCGTCCGGCGTTCCCGCCACTGACGTCGGAATGACTTCTTGGCGAAGGGAGGAAATGTGCGGTGCTTCGTCCAGCCACCCAGCAGACCGGGAAGCTTCTCAGGTGGCTTGTCACCGGTCAGTATTCTCACCAGCCTACCGCTCATTTCAAACAAGCGCGGCTGTTGATGGATCACAGACCATAGTTTCAATCCGAGAACAATCGAGGTCTCTACCTGATCGCGGCTGTAGAGATCGGCCCGCAGGTCGAGCAGCATCCTGGGCAGGTCTATGTCCACGGGACACACTTCTTTGCAGGCGCCACATAGGCTGCTGGCGTGCGGCAGGGGCTTGGCTTGGGCCAGACCATTGAGCAGCGGTGTGATTACGGCTCCGATGGGGCCCGGGTAAACCCACCCATACGCATGGCCCCCGGCGGCCCGGTATACGGGGCAAGCGTTCATACAGGCGCCGCAGCGGATGCAGGCAAGTGCGTCGTGGTACTTCGTGCCGTAAATTTCACTGCGGCCGTTATCGACGAAGATCACATACATGTGCTCGGGGCCATCGGCTTCTTGGGGGCTCCGGGTACCGCTGTACATGTGCGTATACACCGTCATCGCTTGACCGGTCGCGCTGCGGGTCAGCACCTGAGTCAACGTCGCGTAGTCCTCGAGAGTCTCCACGATCTTTTCAATACCAACGATGGCTACGTGCACCGGCGGCAGCGTGGTGACCAAGCGAGCGTTGCCCTCGTTGGTCACGAGGCAAAGAGTTCCCGTCTCTGCAATGATGAAGTTGCCGCCGGTCACGCCCATATCCGCCCGCAGGAACTTCTCCCGCAGCAACTTGCGGCTGAACCCCGCCATGGCCTCTGTGTCATCGGTGGAGGGCATGGCGAGCTGATCTTCGAACAGTTTGCGGATGCTGGCTTTGGATTTGTGAATGACCGGCGTCACAATGTGGCTGGGCGGCTCCTTGGCCATCTGAAGGATGAACTCACCCAGATCGGTCTCGACCACATCGACCCCCTGCCGCTCAAGAACTTCATTCAGACCGATTTCCTCGCTCACCATGCTCTTGCTCTTGACGACGGAATGGACGCCATGGCGCTCCACAATCGCACGCACGTGCCGGTTGGCCTCTTGGGCATCTATCGCCCACAGTACCTCTGCTCCATTGGCCTGCAGTTTCGCTTCCGCTCGCTCAAGCAAATCCGGGAGCTTATGGAGAGCGCGACGCTTCGCCCGTGCGGCCTGGCGCCGCACGGCCCGCCCGTGTTTTTCCCCGCCTTCAAACATCATCTTTACGCGACCTTGATAGGCGGTCGTTGTAGCGGCCCGGACCGAGGCTTGCATTTCCTTATCTTGGATCGCAATCTCAGATTCGGGAATGAAGTTATTGGAGGTCAGCTTCATCGTGGTTCGGCTTCCAGCCCTTCAGCAAGCACGTCCGCGATGTGGCGCACTCGCTTCTGACTCCCCTGACGCTCGAGGCCGCCGTTCATATGGGTCATGCAGCTGACGTCACCACATACGATTGTGCTGGCCGGGCAGGCCTCAATCTGGCTCACCTTGCGATCCAGCATCGCGCCGCTTACGTCGGCCATCTTGACGCTGAACAGACCGCCAAATCCACAGCACTCGTCGGCACCTTCCATGATCTCCAATTCCGCATTCCCAGTATCAGCGAGAAGTTCCCGCCCATCCTTCCCGAGGCCGAGCAGGCGCAGGCCGTGGCATGCATCGTGGAAAGCAAACGACCGCCTCTCGGGCAGTCCCAGGTCCAAATCGGTCACGCCCAGTCCTTCGCCGATGAACTCGGTCAGCTCCCAGGTACGGGTCCCAATCCGCCGCGACTCTTCAAGCTCCGGTTGGTTCGCAAACAGGATTGGATACTCATGTCGCACCATGGCGGCACAGGATCCTGAGGGCGTAACGATGACTTCCGCTTCTCGAAATGCGTGCAAGAATTGACGGGCAACGGCCCGGGACTCGGGTCGGTGGCCGGCGTTGAAGCCCGGCTGCCCGCAGCAGGTTTGCTGCATTGGAAAGTCCACTTCAAACCCGAGGTGTTCTAGAAGCGCCACGGTCGACCAGCCCGTAGCTGGATACATCATGTCGATCATGCAGGTTACGAAGAGGGAAACTTTTTTGCCAACTGGCGAGGGACGTGGGGAGGGCCTCATATCCTCAAATGTCTCCAGCGAATAGACGAGCAAAGAGGGTCACCAGGTCATCGGAATTCGATCGGACTCTGCGGAAGGGACCGATGGATTCCGTCCCCACCGCCAGCGGCAGACAATGCACACGTATCTCCCGGTTAGCCGGCCAAGTAGGCGATCGTTTGGGGCCCCTCCGGCAAGACTGCGATCCGGGCAGAACCGCCGTTCCCTCCCCGCAGGTCCTCCAAGGTTGCTGGAATATTGTCGCAGGGTATCAGCAGCGCCCTTTCGATCTCATCGTCCGTGAGTCCGTCGCTGTACACATAGACGTCGGCGCGCTGCTGGATGCCGGCCTGGATCTGCACCTGCCATTGATCCTGTGCGCTGAATCCAGCTTGACCAAGCATCTCAAGAACCCCTTGTGGCGATCTGCCCTGCGCCAGGAGCTGCACGTACTGTCCGTGATCAGGTAAGCCATCCTCACACGCGGTGGCAATTACAATGGCGCCGCCAGCACGCAAAATCCGATTGGCTGCGCTCATCCCTTTAACCGATTGGTACAGATTTTGGTCAAGGGGGAAGCCGCTGTTGGTCGTCACGACGATATCGAATGGCTCATCCACAGCCACCATGGCATTCTTCCGTACGAACTCACATCCGGCGGCGTGTGCGGAAAGCATGTCGCCGGCGAACACCCCGGTGATCTCCCCCTTTGCGTTAAGGGTCACGTTCAGCAAGAAGGTGGGCTCAGTCCACAGCGCGACCTCGCGCATCTCCTCCCAAATCGGGTTACCTTCAGTGACCCCCCAAGTTGCCCGGGAATGGCCAATCATGTCGTGGCCGTGGTTTGTTCGCACGCTCTCAGCCCCGGCGAGCGCGGGCAGGACTCCCTTGGGCCCGCCGCTGAAGCCAGCGAAGAAATGGGGCTCGATGAAACCGGTGAGAATCCGGACATCGGCCTCCAGGTAGCGGCGATTGATTCGCACGGGATGGCCAAGAGCCGTCTTGCCCAGCGGCATCAAATCCTCGTCCGCGTAAGCGTCATGCTGTACGCAACGGTAGCGGTCCACGATCTTCTCACCGAGCATCGCCCGTAATTCCTTCGGCGTCTGCCGCCGGTGAGTCCCGAGCGCGTTCATCAATGTGATGTCCTCACGACGAACCCCCGCGGCTTCGAGCTCATTCAGAACCACAGGCAGCATCCGGTCGTTCGGGGTGGCACGGGTGATATCCGTGTGAACAATCACGACCTTATCACCTCGATGGACTTTCTCGTCAAGCGGTCGTGAATCAATGGGCTCCCGCAGGGCCGAACGAAGGGCGGTTTCTTCGTCCGCAACGCCGGCGACGAATTGAGACCTCATCACCTGGCTGTGATCAGGAAGATCGACTTCCAGACCCCCCCGACCATATGAAAGTCTCACACGCATGTTCCATATCCGCCACAAGCCCCTGGTTCGATGAGCAAGCCCTTCCATGGACCGGTCATTGTGATCGCTGTGAGCTTCTCAATCTATGTCTCCTCAACAACAAGATTATCAAGTTCGCCGATGCCTTCGATCTTCGTACGGACTCGTTCGCCGGCTTTCAAGAAACGAGGCGGCTGGCGTACGAACCCCACCCCGGGAGGGGTTCCGGTAGCGATGATATCCCCGGGCGCCAGCGTCATCACTCGACTCAAGAAGCTCACCAATTCAGGGATTCCGAAGATCAGCTGGTTCGTATTCGAGCTTTGGAGAACCTCATCGCCAATGGATAGGATCACGTCTAGATTGTGGGGGTCGGCGATTTCATCCGACGTCACCAAATAGGGCCCCATGGGAGCGAAGGAGTCAAACGACTTTCCAATCGTCCATTGGCTCGTTCGAAGTTGAAAATCTCGCGCGCTTACGTCGTTCATGACCAGATAGCCGGCGACATACTTCATGGCATCGCTCTCCGCAACCCGACGCGCCGTCCTTCCGATCACGAATGCTAGTTCTGCCTCGTAGTCGACCTCGTGTGAAACCTTCGGAAGAACGATCGGATCGTACGGCCCGGTTACTGCGTTGGGGAATTTGCCAAATACAGTGGGTACATCTGGAAGCTCCTGACCGGTTTCTTGCGCGTGGTCGGCGTAGTTCAATCCTATGCATATGATCTTCCCCGGCCGAGGGATTGGGGCGGTGAGGCGCACATTCGCAAGAGGTTGCGCACTTTGATGATTCGCCTTTTCCAGCGCTGCTCGTACCTTCGAAAGCCATTCGTCCTCGAATGCCAGCAACTCCAAGATGTCCGCAGGAAGCGACGGATCTGCGTGATTCAAGTCCACCACTTGCGATTTACCAGCGCTGCTGTACACGGCACCCAGGCGATACGTATCGCCCAGCCTATAAGTCACCAGTCGCATGATTTGCCCTCCACACCTATGTCACCAGCCAAAGATACGGCTCTTCCACGAGCTTCTTGACCCTCTGCAGAAAGCGCGCCGCGGGCGCTCCGTCGACTATGCGATGGTCAAACGTCAAACTTAACGTCATCATGCGCCGAATCTCAACCATGCCCCGATCTGCGTTCGTCACGACCTGCTTGGCAACGGTTCGCCCCAATCCGAGGATGGCGCAGTTAGGGAGGTTGATGATGGGTGTAAACGCGTCGATTTCATACATGCCGAGGTTGGTAATCGTGAACGTGCTGCCACTCAGTTCATCGGGCGCAAGCTGCCCTTCGCGGGCCCTAGAAATGACATCCGAGGACAGCTCGGCGATTTCACGGACCGTTCTAGCCTCGACATTTCGAATCACCGGCACCAGAAGTCCTTGATCGGTGTCAACAGCCAAGCCGATGTGAACCCCCTCTGGAATTACAATTTCCTCCCCTTCCAACCTGGCATTCAGCTCAGGGTGGTCACCGAGCGCCTCCGATACGAGCTTGGCGAGCAAGTCAGTGTAGCTGGGGAGCGGTTGGGTCGAATGCTCGGCGTCCGCTCGAAGCTGCTGCCGCAAGCGCCACAATTCGGTGCCGTCCGCCTCGGTTGTGAGTGTCACGGCGACAGTGTTGGCCGCGCTTTCAGACATTCGCTTCGCAATCCGTCGCCGGATCGGATCCAACTTGCGGACCGTAACTGGAGCGCTTGCCCTACCTTGCTCGTCAAACTGCTCGACATGGCGGCGCGTAAGCCGGACGCCTGGGAACGCCGCGGCGACCTCGCCCAGGTCAATATTCAGCTCCTCGGCCGCCCGCCTAGCCACGGGCGAGGCCTCCGGCTTTGAAGCGGCACTCATGTTCTCAACATCCTGGAGCAGAACATGGCCCTCTTTGCTGGATCCCGGGATCTCCCGCCAGTCCAAGCCGAGCTCAGCTGCTCTCCGTCGGGCCGCAGGACTGGCACCGGAGGCACGTCGAGGAGCCGCCTCTCCGCGCTCGGTCGCCGGGCGAGACCGTTGTTCGGAAGTCGCGCTTTCGGCGTCGGCACTTGGGGGATCCAGCGCCCCGTCCTCCTCGCCGGGCCAAGCGACATCTTCTTCAGGCGCGGCGATGTATCCGATAAGCGTGCCGATGGGGAGTTCTCGACCGAGCACACCCGGACGATGGTGGACGATACCCTCTGCAGGGGCCTCTACCTCCTGCAGCGCTTTGTCGGTCTCGACGGCAAAGAGGAGATCGCCTTTCGCAACCGCTTCGCCGTCTTCCACATACCACTCGGCAAGAACGCCCGCTTCCATGGTTAATCCGAGCCTCGGAATGACAACTTCGTAGGGCAAGATTCGGCACCTATGGGGCTAGGGTTTCTCGGATGACTTGGATCACTCGATCAAGGTTCGGAAGCATCGCTTTTTCTAAGCTCGGCGAGGTCGGATGAGGGACTGATTTGGAGTGCACTCGCTGGATTGGACTATCCAAATGGAAGAAGACGTCCTCAGCTGCGACCGCAGCGAGTTCAGCACCAACGCCGCACGGTGAGAACGCCTCGTCCACGACTACCAACCGGTTTGTCTTTTCTACCGATGTCACGATGGTTTGAGTATCGAGCGGAACAAGCGTTCTCGGGTCAATGACCTCGACGGAGATTCCCTCGTCTTCGAGCACTGCGGCCGCTTCCAAAGCCAAGGAGACCATTTTCGCTACCGCGACTACGGTAACATCGCTCCCTGTTCTGTGGATGACCGCCTGGCCGAAGGGAATGAGCAGATCTCCGTCCCCGTCGGGGAGCACTGCTTTGGCGTTGTACAAAAACTTGTGCTCAAAGAAGAGGACCGGATTGGGATCCCGTATGGCTGTCTTAAGCAGTCCCTTGGCGTCATGAGCATTCGACGGAACCGCCACCTTAACTCCGGGCATCTGCATATAGAGCGGGTACGGGGAATTGGAATGGTGGCCTCCTGCCGATCCGCCGGCTCCGATGACCCCGCGAACGACGAGAGGCACAGAGAATTGACCGGATGACATATAGTGGATGCGGGCAGCTTGGTTCACGATTTGTCCCATGGCTTCAAAGGAAAAGTCCCAAAACATGACATCAACAATAGGTCGCAGGCCCGTCATGGCCGCTCCTACAGCAATGCCTGTGAACCCCAGTTCCGAGATGGGGGTGTCAATGAGCCTCCGCTCCCCGAACTCTTCCCAAAGGCCTCTGGTTTGAGTGAACGAACCCCCGCGAGGACCGATCCCCTCCCCAAACACGACGACGGCTTCGTCACGCCGCATCTCCTCCGCTTGCGCGTCCCGGACTGCCTGAATAAAACTTATCTCTGCCATCAGGGACGGCCCATTCCTGAGTCCGGCGAGGCTTCTCTATTTAGAAAGACGTGGGTTTCCAAATCATCGACATCGGGCTCCGGACTGTTGGCCGCGAACTCCGCCGCTTCGTCCACGATGCCAGCAATCTCTCGTTCGATTTCATCGAAGACCTCCTCCGATACCGTGTCGACAGGCGGCTTCTCTCGCAGCAGCTGAAGGGGATCGCGCGCTTTCCACGCTTGCACCTCGGCGTCCGTTCGATAATCAGTCCCAGGATCACCTTCATGGTGACCGACGAAACGGTAGGTCTTGCATTCAAGCAGGGTCGGGCCATTTCCCTCGCGTGCACGAGCGACGGCTTCGCCGGCAGCCTCAAAGACAGCAACGACATCCTGACCGTCGACCTCGACGCCGGGGATCCCGTAAGCGCTGGCCCGCCCCGCGACGGAGTTTCCGGCTGTGGCCTGCTCAAACGGCATCTCTGTCGCATACATATTGTTCTCACACACAAACACGACCGGCAGCGACCAAATTGCTGCCAAATTGAGCCCTTCATGGAATGAGCCTGTGTTTACGGCTCCGTCTCCGAAGAAACCCACCGCGATATTTCCTGAGCCGAAGTAATTGGCCGAGAAAGCGGCACCAGCCGCGTTGACGATGCTGGGGCCTACGAGGCCGTTCGAGCCCAAGAAACCACAATCCTTGTCAAACAAGTGCATGCTTCCCCCCCTTCCGCCGGAACAGCCGGTTGAACGTCCGTACAGTTCCGCCATCAATTTCTTTGGCGGGATCCCCTTGGCCAAGGCATGGCCATGGCCTCGGTGTGTGCTCGTGACATAATCCGCCTTCTTGAGGTGTGCGCAAATGCCAACAGCAACCGCTTCCTCGCCGATATAGAGGTGAACGAAGCCAGGTATGTTCCCGTTCCTATACTCCTGCGCGATGCGCTCCTCCATTCGCCGGACAAGCAACATCTGGCGATAGAAATCGAGAAGTTGGGATTCAGACAGTTTCAAGGTAAACCTCTACGACGCTTCATGTTACATCAACGACGATCGCGTTTCCCCGCCTCCTGAGCCTCCAACGCTCACACTCGTGCCTCGCGATGCCTGGGGCCTAAGGGCGGTTTACCGGCCGGGCCGGTTCCTGACCTCTCAAAACCCGAGCGACATCCTCTGCTGCCTTGGTCCGGACTTCGTGACCCGAATCCTCCGAATACCAACCGATGTGAGGGGTGACAATGATTCTGCGCTCCTGCAGCAGCGGGTGATCTGCGGGAGGGGGCTCCTGCACCATCACATCCAGCGCGGCGCCGGCAATTTGCCCGCGTTCGATCGCCTGCAGTAACGCCTGCTCATTGATGAGTCCCCCCCGGGCGGTATTGATCAAGAAGCTGCCCTCCTTCATCATGCCCAGCGTGACTTCATCCACCATTCCCTGCGTCTTTTCATTCAACGGAGTGTGCAGGGAAACGTAGTCGGAAGACCGCCATATTTCTTCCCAACTTACGGGCACGACACCATGCTCTTGAATCTCGCTGGAACTGAGATGTGGATCGAACACGATCACATTCAGCCCGATCGCTATGGCCTTCTTGGCGGTTGCTCTGCCAATCCGGCCAAACCCGACCAAGCCGAGTATCTGGCCTGAGAGGCGATAGATTGGCCTTCCGATGTCATCGTTCCATCTCCCATTTCGCGTCGATTCGGTCCATGCCGGCAGGCGGCGGGCCAGGGCCAGCAGCAAGCTCAGAGTGTGGGTCGCCACCTCATCGACTGCGTAGTCCGGCACATTTGTCACCCAGATGCCCCTTGCGGTGGCCGCTTCAACATCTATCGCGTCGATTCCCGTCCCCACCCGGCTCACAATTTTGCAGTGGTCCATCCGTGCGAGAACTTCATCCGTCACCTGCTGGACGGTGACCATCAGTGCAGCGGCCTCACTCAAAAGGGGGGTCAGACCGGGGGCAGCCAAGTTCTCGATGCGTTCGATCCGGCCATCCACTTCGTCCAAAACCCCTTGCTCGACCGATACATCCGAAAACTGATCGTAGGCGACAATGACGGTGTGGTTCACGTAGGCCTCTTCGAAATCTGGTCGGCGAAATCGAAATCGTTTTGGTACGCGAATAGGGCAGGGAAGCCTCCGGTATTGATGAACACCACGGTCTCCTCTTGAGTCCACCTGCCCTTGCGTATGTGATCGATGAGGCCAGCTATCGCTTTCCCCGAATAAACAGGATCCAGCAGAATTCCCTCCAGCCGGGCGGTTAACCTAATGGCCTCCATGGCTTCTGGGGTTGCAATTCCATACCCATCCCCAACGTAGTCCTTGTAATTAGTGACCTGGTCCGGGACCAGCCGGATATCCACGCCCAGTTCGCGCGCTCCTTTATTCGCCGCAGAGGCTACGAGCTCTTCGACTGGAGAGGGAAAGACCCGCGTCGATATCGGATTTATGCCTACGACCTGGTATGTTTCCCCCAACAATTTAGCCCCCAGCAACAGACCTCCCTGGGTTGTATCGGCTGAGGCCAGATAAATCGCATTTGGACGGATACCCTGCTCCAGGAATTGCCGCCTCATTTCGAGGGCACAACCAACGTAGGCAAGCGCGTCCAGACCGATGTCTTCCGTGTTGGCCATTCTCGCAAGGAACGGAGTTCGTCCTTGTGCGCGAAGATCTTCTGTGAGCTGGTGCATGGCAGCAATGATCCCTTCGCCGGTCTCACATTCGACGAGCGATACTTGTGCCCCCAACAAGAGACAAAGGAAGTAGTTTCCTTGGATCGCGCCATCGCCACCGCCGAGGGAACTTGAAAGAACGAGGTGGACATCGAGGCCGGCGACGGCACAGGCAGCAGCAAGCTGTCTGCAATAGTTTGACTGCAGCGCCGCGCCACCCACGACACAGTCGCATCCAGACCCCAGAATTCTCGGCAGCGTATATTCCATCATCCGGGTCTTGTTTCCGGCCAAGGGCATGCCAGTCAGTTCATCCCGCTTGATGTAGATCTCTGGTCCACCTAATGCCTCCGACAGTCGCTTCGCGTGATGAAGTGGTGTGGGCAGATGAGCCAGTTGATACCTTTCTTGACCCTCCAGCCGCTTCCCTAGTTCAAGTACAGTTGTTTCTATCATCCGGTACGCTATCTTTCGCCAACGCCCGAGTGGGTCAATTGAAACTCATCTAGAGCCCGCAACAGATCCTCAATGTCCTGCTCGGTGACAGTCGCAGTCATGTGCCCGACTCGAATGACCTTCCCCGAGAGGGGCCCGAATCCTGCTCCGACTTTCATATCGTGCTCTCGCTCCAGATACACAACCAGGGCTTCCCCGGCAACCCCATCAGGAGACCTCACCGCCGTTACGACCGGCGCGGCCCAAGGATCATCCACCAGAAGCGACATGCCGATCCTTTGAACACCAGAGCGGAGCCTCGCCATGAGCTTTCGACAATGGATGTGGCGGCTCTCCAGGCCCTCTTGCGCCAGGTTCTTGAGTGCCGTGTGCAGCGCGCGAACATGATTGGCCGAAATGGTTACCGGGGTGGGATGCCAATCTGACCATTGCCGAGCGTACTCTCTCCAGGTCTCCAAGTCGAGATACCAGCCCCTGTCGTCCTTCTTGCGTTCTTGTAGCGCCTGGATACCTCGGGGCCCGAGCGCAACTTGTGCCAGGCCCGGGGGTGCACTTAAACATTTCTGGGAGGCGCACACCGCCGCATCCACGCCCCACTCATCCATTTCAAACGGGACTCCACCGAGCGAGGCAACAACGTCCGCTAGGAGAAGGATGTCCCGTTCCCTGGCAACGGAACCTATTTCCTGAACGGGATTTACAACGCCGGTCGTCGTTTCGACGTGGACCAGGAACATCCCTCTGGCGTTGGGCGCATGGTCTAACGCTTGATCGAACTGTTCGGGTAGAAGCGGGGAACCCCATTCCGCTTGGACCCTTATGACTTCCAGTCCATGCTGGTTGGCCATAGCCGCCAATCTCTGTCCATGAAATCCATTGACGCCCACGATGATGGCGTCGCCCGCCGAGAAGAGGCTGGTTAGCACGGCGTCCAACCCCAAGCTTCCCGAGCCCACCAGGCATAAGACTTCCCCTTCCGTTGCGAACAAATCTGCCAGAAGGTCCAAGGTCCCGTTGTATAGATCGGCCCACTCGGCCCCGTAATGGGCTTCCTGAGGCTGACAGAGTGCTTCCCTAACATTCGTTTCAAGGGGCACCGGACCTGGGATAAGAAGGCGCATCAACGACGATCGCGTTGGAGCTGGACCGGCGTCACCATGTGTGGTTTCCCCCGGCATTGAGCGCCAGGTTTCCCCCATCAACAGGCAGCAGCGTCCCAGTGACCATCGAAGAGGCCTCGGCAGCGAGGAAGATAACGGGTCCTATCAGGTCGCTCGGTTCTCCCAGACGGTCCATGGGGATTCCTTGCAGGAAGCGCTGGACGAGCACCTCCGTCTCATAGCGAGGATCCTCGATGAGGCTCTGAAGGGCCGGTGTGCGGATCTGACAGGGGAGAATGGCATTGACCCGGACCTTGTGTTTGGCCCATTCCACCGCCAATTCGCGGGTGAGCTGGTTGACAGCCCCTTTGCTAACGCTGAATGCTAGATTTCCCCTACCAAGGGCACTTGACCCCGCAATGGAGCTTATATTGATAATGCTGCCGCCTCGGCCGTGGGAGATCATCAGTCTCCCGGCTTCCCGGGCACATAGGAAATAGCCGGTGGAATTCACAGTCTGAACTCTGTTCCACTCCTCAAGACCGAGCTCCTCGGGTTTGGCGTGGCTTGGAATTCCAGCGTTATTCACCAAGATGTCAACGCTTTCACCGAATTGATTCGCCTCCCGAAATAGCCGAGCCACCTCGTCTTGTTTGGAGACATCCGCCTTTATTGCGAGTCCCTGACGGCCAAGAGCGGCAATCTGATCGATGGTGTCGCCCAGTTCGTCCCCCTGGATATCGGCACCGACAACATTCGCGCCGTGTTCTGCCAGCCCCACGGCGATGGCCCGGCCCAGACCTGAAGCCGCGCCCGTGACGACCGCCGTCCGACCCGAGAGGTCAAACAAGGACTTCGAACTCATCTGAGTAGCCGACCGGTCTTCAATCTCTGGATGGGGGTAGATAGGCGATGCATTCGATCTCTACCAGGATCCCCCCGTAGATCTTCGCGCCCACCGTCGTTCTCGCAGGCGCGCCATTTTCAAAATAGCTCTGATACACACCGTTGTATCCATGAAAATCTCGATCGATATCCCGAAGATAAGAATTGACTTTGACGACGTCATTCAGCGTCGCCCCCGCGGCTTCAAGCGCAAGCTTGATGTTTTCCAAAGTCTGACGCGTCTGTTCCTCGATGCCGCCCTCCACCAATTCTCCGGGCATCCAATCCTTGCCACTTCCATGAGGCGGCTTTTCCGGTCTCAGGGCCGCGTTCCCAGACACGTAGATGAAGTCACCTGCACGCATCACGGGTGATAAAAAGGGGAACTCCGGGGGGCCACCGGGAACGGAAATCGGTTCTTTGGCGCTCATTTCTTCCTCCTCGAACAATCATCCATCGGGCGTTTTGTTCGCAACCCGCTCGAACAGGCCGCGGTCGTGGTCCTTCAGCGGCACTCTGGGGTTGACGGTTGGATTCACAAGGTTTTCGTCTGGGACCATGAAGCCATTGAGCACGGCCACGACATTTTCAACACTTCCCTTGGCTACGTCATACATCGCTTGCGGGGAAAACGCGGCTACATGGGGGGTCAGTACAACATTGTCGAGTTCAAGAAAAGGATGATCTTGAGGCGCTACAGCCTCCTTGTGCGGATCCAAATGCTCGAATGTGTCAATCCCCGCACCTGCCAGCCACCCCTCCTCGATCATCTCTGCCAGCGCGAGTTCATCTACGATTGCGCCCCGGGAAGTATTGATCAAGTAAGCACCCTGTTTTATCTCCCTGAGCAAATCGTAATCCAGGAGGTGGTAGGTGGATTCCGTGAGCGGAAGGTGCAACGACACGTAATCGGCCTGCCCCAGTACATCCTCGAGCTCGAGCATTTCTACCCCCAGTCGCCTCGCCGCCGGGGACGGCTGGTCCAGACGCCGCCGGGTTGCGATAACACGCATGCCAAAAGCGCTGGCCCGTCGTGCAACGGCCTGGGCGCTGCGACCGAAACCAATCAAGCCCAATGTCTTACCGGCGAGCCTCTGAAAGCCCGGGTTTTCCCTGGCCCTTCGCCAAGCCCCCTGCCTAAGATCGCTGGCGCTAGGAAAGAGCTGACGAGTCAAGGCCAGCAGCAGAGCCATCGTGTGATCCGCCTGCTCCTCGACACAGAAATATGGAACATTCGTGACCAGGATCCCTTCCTCCGTGGCCGTCGCCACGTCGATTTTGTCTGTACCTGCACCGATGCGCGAGATGACCAAACAATTGCGCAGCCGCCTGATCACTTCAGCCGGGAGCTCGGACGACACAACGAACAATGCCACGCAATCTTCGGCCTGCTCCAGGATCTCTTGAGGAGAATCGGCCTCAATCCGGACAGGCGATAGGCCGAATTTCCCGTAGAGCTCTTCCTCCGCTTCCGTGACCGGAAAGAGTTCAGCGTTCAACCTGACAATTTTGCCGTCGTTCATGGATCGCTCGCCTGTCGGGTCTCTAGAAATAGGTACGGATTGCGCCAACCACGTTCCTCTGGCCATCCACTAATAGAATCACCCTCCACTTATCAAACGCAGTGCAGGGGTGCGAGATCTCCAGTCCGATGAGATCGCCGACATTTACGGTCGACGAGGCCGGAAGGCGCATGAATGCGTGTTGGTCGTTCGTTTTCACAATCTCATGGCCAGCACGCAGTTCTTCAATTTCCGTATAATCTCGGGACACGAGGGTGGGGATGGGGTAATCGATATCGGTGGGCACGTCCCGCCCTCCTACGCCTAAGATCGCCAAGTCGACCTGCGGCTTCGAAATGACAGGCGCCCAAACTTCAATGGCCGGATACAGTTCGCCTTCTTCAATGAATCGGACCGAATCGGAGCTCATCGGGGAGGAGCGCTTATACAGACCGGAGTCGTGGGTCACGTAGCCGCCGGAGCGAATCACAAGCTGGGCGTTGGGAAAGGCCTCCTTACCCAGGAACTTCACCACCCTGTCAAAATAGATACTCCCACCGGCCGAGACGATGAAGGGCTCCTTATCCACCAACGGTTTGATTTGCCTTGCAGCAGCTGCTAGCTTCTTCAGATAGTCGTCAGCGAGCTTTTGCCGCTCCATTTCATCCCTGGCGAGCCCATACGCCACACCCTCATAACCTTCAATTCCCGCTAGCTGGATGAGCGGATATGTGCTGGTCACCGCGTGGGCAAGATTCGTCAGCTCCTTGGTTCCCCGAACTCCACACCTGCCATCTTGCATCCCAAGTTCCACAAGCACATAGAGTGGACGTCGAATCGCTCGACGTCTAAGGCCATGTTCGAGGCGCTCAAGTCCTTCTCTACTGTCGACCAGCACATATAACTCCGGTCCCGAATCATCCCCCAGCAGCTCCCCTACGTAGCTGATCTCGTAATCGTCGATGATCTGGTTGGCCAAAAGAACCCGCGGGATCCCAAACTGCTGGCAGACTTGCAGTTGATTTACATTCGCGACGGTGATCGCCCATGCCCCCGCTTGTAGCTGGAGAGCCCAAATGTGGGGGGACATGGGGGTCTTGCCATGGGGCGCCAACCAGACAGCATGACGGTCGCAGTAGTTCTGAAGCGTTGAAATGTTATGCTCCAGCTCGACTTGCTTGATGACAAGCAGGGGCAGCGGAATTTCGCCTGTAAGAACATTCCACCCCTTGTCCCTGATGTCGCCGAATTTCAGATTTCCTGATGGTAAGCCCTTCGTTGTTCCATCTAGAGTCTCCTGGTCGACCCTTCTTAATGCGTCAATCAGAGCAGCCGGTACCCGATCCGCTCGGCCCTCGGTTAACCTCCCAACCGTCATCGAATGAGCGTCCCCTTGATGGTCCAGCCCATGTCCCGCTACTCCGTATCAGGCAAGTAAGCTACGCAGTCCATTTCGACCAGAATGCCGCCGTAAATGGTCGCTGCCACGGTCGTTCGGGCCGGGGGATCGGCCGGAAAGTAGTCCTGATAAATGTCGTTATAGGTATGGAAATCACGATCAATATCCCGCAGATAGGTATTGAGCTTCACAATGTCACTCATGGATGCGCCGGCCGCTTCAAGCACAATCTTGATGTTCTCAAGGGTTTGTCGAGTTTCGGCTTCGATACCACCTTTTACCAATTCGCCCGGCATCCACTCCTTCCCTTGGCCGTGAGGGGGTTCTCCCCACATGAGGCCCACACTTCCGGAAACAAATATGTATCGCCCCGCTTTGATCGCCAGGGACATGTAAGGATGCGAAGGGGGACCGTTTTCAACGTCGATTATTTCCTTTCCAGCCATGCGTCCTCCTACGTTCATGAGGGGGTTGACAAACAATATAAACAGCGAAGGCTAAATATGCCCGTGCCTTTCCAAGCTCGCCAACGGAGGCTCCCCCGATTGCATCTCCTTCCGAACCCTTCCTTCTGCCGAGACAATCCCTTCCGCCGTCTCAAGGACGCGCTCTGCCTCGTCGAAGGGAACGACGAGCACACCGTCAAATTCTGCGATGATCAAATCCCCGGGGCGGATCGTCACCCCGCCTATGACCACTGGCTCCTGGGATGCGATCATCTCCCAACGTCCGATCGCATTGAGGGGGGATAGATCTCGGTAGAAAACTTGGAGCCCAATATCCCTGATTCCTTGAATATCGCGCAGGTTACCGTCCAGGATTACGCCGACACAGCCCTTCTGTTTGGCGGAATTCGCCGTCAATTCTCCGAAGTGTCCAACCACACTGGATGGCGGCGTAACCGAAACTAGCACCGAGTCCGGCTGAAGTCGCTCGAAGATCTCTAAGTAAGACCGAATTCGCTCCAGCCCTGCTTCCCAGCCGACGGAGCCGATTGCATGCCCTTCCACCGTGAACGCCTCACCAACGATCTTTTGATCGGGCAGCAACGGCCGCAAGGAGGTGGGAAGCACCTGCTCTTCTAGGCCGAGTTCATAGAGCGCGTCGCATACCGCAGGAAGGTAGAGTTCCCGATAACGAGAGATCATCTCTGCCTGGTTCATCAATATCGATCCTCCGTTGCTAAGTGGGAATGATCCTTCGGTCGTCATCCGGTGAAACGGCGGAGAAAATCTCGCAGCCGGTCAGTCTGCGGTGCGTCCAAAATTTGCTCCGGTTTGCCGGATTCGACGATCTTGCCCTCATCCATGAACGCAATCCGGTCCGCCGCCTCTCGGGCAAACTGCATCTCATGGGAGACGATAAGCATCGTCACCCCATGCTCCTCGGCCAGTTCCCTCATCACGGCCAGCACTTCGCCGACAAGCTCTGGATCGAGCGCCGAGGTCACTTCGTCGAACAATATCAACTCGGCCTCCATCGCAAGCGCCCTGGCAATTGCCACCCTTTGCTGTTGCCCTCCCGAGAGTTGGTTTGGGTATGCGTCCAGCTTGTCAGCGAGCCCCACTCGCTCCAGGACTCGCCTTGCCCGATCTGTAGCCTGCTCCTGACTCAGCCTTCTGACCTTCAGCGGCCCTAATTTCACGTTCTCGAGGGCTGTCATATGAGGGAAGAGGTTAAATCCCTGGAAGACAATAGCGACCTTGGCCCGGAGTTTTGCGAGCTCCTTTTCGGGCAGGCGAACTAGACGTCCCTCCTCTTCCTTGTAGCCGACCAATTCTCCGTCGACATAAATTCGCCCTTCGTCGTACTCCTCGAGGAAATTGATACAGCGCAGTAACGTGGACTTTCCCGATCCGCTTGGTCCGATGACCACTAAGACTTCGCCCTCGTCGACGAGAAGGTCAATTCCCTTTAGGACCTCCAGCTCACCGAATCGCTTCCGCACGCTTTCCACGACAATGAAACCGTGAGTGGCGGTGGGCACGGGCGTGGAGATTTCCACCCCCTCTTGCCTCTCAGATTGCATATACGAACCTTCGTTCAAAGAATGCGCCGATTCTCGATAACCCAAATGCAAGAAAGAAGTAAATGACCGCGAGGGCGAAGTAGATCGGAAGCGGCTCTTGCGTTCGTTCGAGCACATGTCGACCTGAGAGCAACAGGTCCGCCACTCCCACAAGGGATACCAGCGATGTGCCCTTGAACAATTCCACCGACAAATTGACCCAAGGGGGTAGGCTTCTGCGCGCGGCTTGAGGCAGAATCACATACCGCATTCTCTGCCAGAATGTCAGGCCAATCGACTTCGCAGCGTCGGTTTGTGTCTTCGGGATCGACGATACCGAGCCCCGCACGATCTCTGCCATGTGGGCGGCCGAGAATATTCCCAGAGCCAAGACAACCGACATCTTCCTTGGAAGTGGGAGACCCAGCACGGGTGTGCCATAGAAGAACACGAATATGGTTACCAGCAGTGGCAAACCCCGAAGGACATCCACATAGATCCGGAAGATCCACCGCAAGGGTGCGATCCCATATATGAGCCCCAGCCCAACAAAGATGCCCAGGACTGTTCCGATCAAAATTGATTCGGAGCCAACCTCGAGTGTGACCGCCAACCCCCTGGGAAAGGCCCACCAATTCTCAATGAGTACCTGCACGCCGCATTACCTCCAGGCGATGACCCGTCTTTCTATATTCCTTAATAAGAAAGCCAGAGCATAGCTTACGCCCAAGTAGACTCCAGCCACCGCGGTCCAGGCCTCAACTACTCGCCAGGTGTCCGTGTTGATCTTCCGCCCTACGAATGTCAGTTCCGGGACTGCTGCCGCCGTCGCGAGTGAACTGTCCTTGAAAAGGGAAATGGCGAAGTTGCCCAAAGCCGGGAGGATTTCAGCGAACATCAATGGCCCAATGATGTACCGAGCCAGCCCTGCAGTCGACAATCCAATGGACCTTCCGGCTTCCAGATAGCGCGATTCCACGGATTCGATGCCTGCTCGGAAGATCTCCGTAAGATACGCACTTGCGTAAAGCGACATCGCGACGATCACCGAGTAATATTTGTCCAGGATGCGAACGTCCATCAGCGGAAGTCCAAAGAAGATAAAGATAATGATCAACAAAAGCGGGATATTTCGGAAGAACTCAACGTAAGAGTCAACAACCTTCTTGATCCACTCATTGCCAAATGAGCGTGCAAAAGCGAGGGCTAGCCCGAGCGCGCTCCCCAGCAGGAGGGAGGTGAAGGATAGGCTCAGACTCAGTGCCAGTCCCCACGCGAGGTCGTCCGTGTAACGTAAGAGAACTTGAAACCTTAATTGGTACAACGCTTTACCAACTCCTGAATTCAGGACGTTCAGAGCGAGAGGCTGCCGAGCTCTAAATTAGGATTCAGAGCTCGGCAGCTCTGATCAGCTGCACGACGTGTGGGGCTTTAGGCAGCTTGTGCTCCACCACGGTCTCCGTACTCGACCGGGAAACCGAACGGTGGATCCTGCAACTCCGTTCCGAAGTACTTATTGAACGCATCTTTGTAGGTTGAGAATTCGACGCCCACCACCGCTTCGTGGAGGGTTGTATTCAACCAGTTCAGCCAGACCTGATCTCCAGTACGGACTCCGCAAGCATAAGACTGCGGTATCCAGCCGAAATCTCCCACCTTGTACTTGTCAGGACTCTGAGCCGTAAAGTACTTCGCCTCGCCGAACCCACCTACGTAAGCATCCACCCGGCCCCCATCCAACGCCAGGATCGCATTGGCGACCGTATCGAACTGCTCCACCTGAGCATCCTCAATCGCCATGTGAACCAGGTCTTCCGCGAAGACATTCTGCAGGATGCTTACCGAAACGCCCTGCCCCTCCATGTCTTTCGCGCCGCTGTAGGGTGAATCCGCTGGGAGCAGTGTGGTTACCGCTTCTCTGTAATACGGTATCGTAAATTCGGCCGTTTGAGCCCGCTGAGCTGTGACGGTCATGAGCTGGATCGTCAGATCGACTTTCCCTGTTGCCAGGTTGGGCAACCTCGCATCCATCTCCTGTTCGAAAAACTCCACCGCTTCCGGGTCATCGAATAGCCCCTTTGCGAAAATCTTGGCAATTTCGATGTCGAAGCCGGCTGGATTCCCGTTTTCGTCTTCAAACCCCCACGGCGGGATCGTAAGGGTCGTCCCTACGATGAGGTGGCCGCGCTGCAGCACCTCGTTGAGCTTGCTTTCCCCGGAGATCTGGGCCGCGCCGCCCACTGCGGTTGCTTGAGTTTGAGGGGCACCATCTGGCGAACAGGCAGCCAGAGCCGCTCCTCCGGCCAGGAAGGGGAGCCCACTCTTCAGAAAGCTCCGCCGTCCCAAGAGTTGCCCGTCCGAATGCTTCTTTTCCATCTTCTCACTCCATCTCCCCGATGGCTTCGGTTCTCTAGCTTCCGGTCTGCTGCTTACGTGCCCGGATCAGCCTCCTTTCTGCACACCCGACTCATCTCGCGCCTCCTCGGTCGAGCTGATGTTGGCCCCATGCCTCCATGATCCGTTCATAGGAAGTCTGAATATGTTCTTCAATGACGACGGATGCCTCTTCCCGATCCCCTCGACGGATGCTGTCAATGATTGTTTGATGTGATCTGACCGCGTAATCTCTAAAATCCGGGTTTGCAACATTCCGGCTTAGAAGGACCAGGTAGATTTGCTGCTTCAAAGTCAACCAGCATTCAAGCAGGCGTTGATGCATGCTCCCATTGACGAGCGCTTCGTGGAACCGAATGTCGAGGTCGGCTGCCTCTTGTTCCGAGATCGTGGACTCACCCGAACGTTTTATAGAGTCGACAATCCCTTGGAGCTCATCGATACACGTCTGGCTTTCTTTATTAATTGCCTCGCGGATTGCCAGCCGTTCGAGAGTCAAACGTAGGGTGAACACCTCGTAAAGATCTTCGATGGATAACCTGGCCACAACGGCACTGTGGTTGGGCTCCTTGACGATCAGGCCCTCTCGTTCTAACTGGGCCAAGGCTTCCCGAACGGGCCCCCGACTGACGCCGAGGGCGTCCGCCAACAAATTTTCCGGGAGTCTCTCTTCCGGCGCGAGTTCACCATTACGGATGGCTCTCCGCAATTGGTCGGCAATTTCATCGGCGAGTGTACGCCTTTGAGTGCGGGACAAGTTCGAGAGAAGGTTTGAGCGCTTTTTCAACGGGGTGCCACATCCCTAAATGGGGTGGATCAGCACGACCATTATGTCCGACAGTTAACCGCCGACTGTTAGACAATCTGGTCTTTCAGCCAGCTTATAGGATGAATGGGACCTTGTCAAGCGCTGATGGGCGTGTTCCGGCTGCGATCTTTGGGCTCTTTGTGATCTTTCCTTGCGACAGCCGAAGCTTCACCTGATCTTCGAGAGGAATGAAGGAACGCCCATCCTCGCAATGCCCCTCGCTGACCATGAGCAGGCAAAACGGAGCCCAGGCCAAGAACCCGAGATCATGGTTCAAGCCACCCCGGTTGGTCAGCCGCGGAAAGGCGGCGCGATCGTCGCCGTAGTTGAGAAAGTGGCTCGCGATGACGAAGCCATTTCAGCCATCCGTCCTGCCGAATCCGCTAATGCGTTCGACGTTGACAGGGAAATACCACCTTTGGGAGAAGATCCTAGCGCACCCGGAATTCGACGGCATGGTCAATAAGGCGTCCCCAAACGTTGACGATGACTTGCTGGAGAGGAGGGGCAAAGTCGATCGAGTGCGCTGTCGAGGTCTGTGATGGGTGGGGGCCGGCCGAGCTCGAGTGGGCGACGGTCAGAACGGTTGGCGGACTTGAGGCGGCGAGCTGAGGTCATGGGGCGTGACCCCGAGTCGATTGAGGTCCCTCTCTTCCAGAGCCAAATGCCAGACAAGCGGATCATGGATGAGATGGGAACGGCGGGAGCTGATAGGTTTGTACTGACGATCCGGGCGCAAGGTCCCAATGAAGCACTCTCTACCCTCGACACCCTTGCGAAGGCATGCCAGTAGGGGAGCAAGACGCATTCTAATTCGATGGTGGAGATCGAACATCTGCGCGTAAGTCAACCCAGTGACCACGGATACCTTCAAACCAAATCCGAATATGCATCCCCTTGTTGCCTCCGTTTGAGCTCAGATGGACGCCGACCTCACGGCGCAAGGGAACATTTGAAACTCGGATCTGGTGGTTGAAGAATGAGGTCCGTTCGTCGTCCCGTTCGTTGTCCGGGTTTCCCGGAGGCAGAAGACATCCTCGGGTACGTGTAGGGACCGGCCACAGAGAGCGGCCGGAACAAGGAATTGCCCTCTCAGTGCGCGCCCAAACCGGAGGTCTCGGATCTCCTTTGTCGTGGAATGTACGTGGTGATGGCAGCAGCGGTCAACCTCGTCGAAGACCACCAGGCGGGCATCATCAACATCGGCGAAGAGCAGCATACGGCTGTAGTCGTCGATGGAGGTGATCAAGGCGATCGTCGGTGAAGGGCCAGTGAAGCTGCGTCATGGCACCCTCTTGAAAGCTGATGAGGGCACCAGTATGCGAGTCCAGTTTTCAAATGAAAAGGAGTCCAGGTTTCGATTGCATAGAGTCCAGTTTTGAATTTCAAATGACACTCCCAGACCCACCTCTTGACAGGATCATCGGCATGATAGATGATCCTGTCGAGAGCTGGACTCCGGTTGGATGAACGAGCCGGGCCTCCGCTCCTGGCGCTTCGGTTGAACAACCTGGGCGATCATTCAGAGAGTCTCAAGAGAAGGAGAGGGCCCGGTGGCATCAGAAACTCCATCCAGCAATTTGGCGCGAACCGAGATGATTTGCCGGCTTCGCTGGCAGCCTGGTCTGATTGGCCTCTTGCTCTTCTCGGTCGCCTGTGGCCTCAGCCCGGCCGCGGCCACCAGCACGCCAACCCCCGAGCCGACGAGCACGACCGCTCCCACCCCCACCGCTACCCTCGAGCCGGTCCCCGTTCTCATGGTGGAGGAATTGGAAGGGTTCGAGCCTCGCCGCGTTGTGTTCGCGAATCTCGAGTTCACTGTGACCGGGGTTCGCCGCTCCAACCAGGAGCTCAGATCCTATGGGGAGGGCGGCGAACCGATCGTCGACGAGGAGAACGCTTACGTCTACCTCGACATAAGCGCCCTGAACCGCCTGTCGAGCTCCATGTCAGAACGACTGACCCCGGAGATCTACAAGCTGATCCTGGGCGACCTCCAGGTTCCCGCCGTCCCACAGATGCAGTTTCTGTCGGAGCTGTCCGGCTTCATCCCCGCGGATTCGGGGGTGGATTCTTTCCTCGCGTTTCAAGTGCCCCCCGATGCCGAGCTGACCGATCCGGCCCTGGTGATCGGGGCGCCTCCGGACAGGCTGGCCCATTTGCCGCTCAGCGGACCCCTGCCGGAGCCCATCTTCCCGCTCGAGATCGAGGTCGAAAGTTCCGCCGAGGGGGTCGGACCGACCAACGGCGGCACCATCGTCTTCACCGTGCTCGGGGCAACTCTTTCGGAAGATAATCCCCACGAACACGCTACTTCACCAACCGGGGCGCGCGCGAACGAGGACGAGCTGTTTCTCGTTGTCCATGTCCGGGCGGAGAAGGTGAGCGGGCGCGGATCCGATTTGCTCGGGCATCACGGTGACGCCTTCCGGCTCCTGGTCGACGGCGTGCCGCGCGCGCCCTGGGACAGTGCCACCCACCCGTCGGGAAGCGTGGCCAGCCCCAGCGTGGATCCCGGCGCCGCGGTCGATGCCTGGGTGGCCTTCCTGATCCCGGTCGAAGCCAGCGAGCTGATCCTGCAGGTGGGCGATTTCGAGCAGGATCCGGGGCTCATCCCGTTGGAGCTGCCCTAGCCGGATCGGCAGCTTACGTCTCCGCCTCCCGCCTAATCGCCTGCTTGCCGAGAACCGGTCCGGCGGAGAAACAACCAACCCGCAGGCGCATTACGTTCGCCGGCCAGCGGTCGCGGTCCCCCGCATCTGCCCATACCGTGAATACAGGTTGACTTCTTCTCTCCCGGCCGCATCTCGACTCCGCCTGCTTGAAGTGACAAGTGCAAGGGCCTGTGCCGGTCATCGAGTGGTAATGGCGATGACGACGGAGTTGAAGGCGCAGGCTAGCCGCACTGAGCTGAGCAGTGCGCCGCCGCTCGAAGGATGGCCAGTCACACAAGGCCCCAAGATGGGATGCTCCGCTAGTTAGCGCCAGGGAAACGTTTCTCCCAGTTGAATTGCGCCTAGGCTGAGGCCGGCGATGGGGTCGCCCGTATTGACTCGGACCCCTGTTCATCGGAGCTGTATCTGAAGTCAACAGCGTCTGCCGCTTGACAGGCGGATTCAACGCCGATAAGCTGAACTTGATTAGTCGTCTAGACGTCCGGATCAATGATGTCTCACGAGCCCGAGTTTCCCATCTCGGTTGACCGAGAGAGTCCGACACCTCTCTACTACCAGCTCAAAGAGCAGCTGGCGCTGCTGATTCGCAACGGCACCTACCGGCCCGGCAGTCGCCTGCCCTCCGAAGCCGAACTGGTGCGCCAGCTTGAGGTCAGCCGGGGCACTGTCCGCCAGGCGATCGATCTGCTGGTGAACGAGGGCCGGCTCGAACGCGAACAGGGGCGCGGAACCTACGTCCGCCAGTCGCCGCCTTCGCTCCGTATGGCGCAGCGCTTCACCAGCTTCGCCGAGGACATGCGCGAGATGAACGTCGTGTTCACCACTCGCGTGTTGGACAAAAAGATTGTGCCCGCCAAGGGCCGGCTGATCGACAAGTTGAACGTGAGTACAAATGAAAAGCTGATCTACCTCGAGCGGCTCGGCGACATCGAGGGCGAACCCTTCGTGCTGGGTTTTACCTACCTGCCTTACGCCCGCTGCCCCGGCCTGCTCGACGAGGAGCTCACGGACTCCTCGCTCTATGCCGTGCTGGAGCAGAAATACGGGCTGCGTCTGGCCCGGGCGGAACGGACGCTGGAAGCGGCGATCGCCGACGAACACGAAGCCGAACTGCTTCAAATCCAGCGCGGGGCCCCGATTCACTTCATGCACAACCTGGCCTACCTCGACGACGGCCAACCGATTGAGTACTCCCGGCTGCGCTTTCGGGGCGACCGCAGCCGGATCACCTTCGAGGTGCTGCGCTGACACAGAAGCTGGGCTGACCAGCGGACCGCGGAGCGGTCGGGGGGACCCATTCCCGACCGGATCAAAATGAGGCGATAGGAACAGAGATGGAAATCAACGGTTCATTCGAATTGGACGCCCCGCTCGACAGAACGTGGGACTTCTTGCTCGACATCGAGCGGGTCGGCGCCTGCATGCCCGGCATGGAGTCGGTTGATGCGCTCGACGACCGCACCTACCGTGGGACGCTCAAGGCGCAGGTCGGGCCGATCAAGGCCCGCTTCTCCGGGACAGCCACGCTGACCGAGGTCGAGCATCCGTCCCACATCAAGGCCGCCATCGAGGGCGACGATCAAACCAGCGCCACCTCGGTCAAAGCCAGCTTCACCTCCTCGCTGGTGGAGATCGACGGGGGGACCCGGGTCGACTACACCATGGACATCACACTGCGAGGACGTTTGGCCCAGTTCGGCGCGCCCGTCTTCCGGGCCGTCGCCAAGAAGATGACGGACGATTTCGTCAGCTGCCTGCAGGACTCGATTGACGGACCGCAGGAGTGAAGATCCCCGACTACGTGCGGCCTGGCGCGCTACGCGAAGCGCTCGAGTTGCTCGACGAGCACGGCGACGAGGCCAAGATCCTCGCCGGGGGCACGGCGCTCAACTTGCTGCTGCAGCAGAAGCTGATCGCACCGCAGCTGCTCATCGACGTGAGCGAGCTGCCGAAACTGGCTGATGTCCAACGGCAATTTGACGGCCTCCACATCGGGCCGCTCGCCCGCCTTCGTCAGCTCGAACTTTCCGACGCCGTGCGCTCGACCTACCCGGGTTTGGCGCAGTGCATCGGATCTGTGGCCAACATCCGCATTCGCAATCAGGCCACATTGGGCGGCAACCTGGCCGAAGCCGACTACGCCTCCGATCCGCCGACATTTCTGCTCATTCTCAACGCCAGCGTCGAGTTGTCCAGTTGGAACGGCACCCGTCGGCTGGATCTGTCCGACTTTCTCCTGGGCATGTACACAACGGCGCTCGAACCCGGAGAACTCATCACCGACATCATTGTTCCCCCCCTGCCTTCCGAATACAGCATGACCTACATCAAGTTCAAGACCCGCTCGTCCGAGGATCGGCCCTGCTTGGGCGTGGCAGCCATGCTGGCCATGGAGGAGGATCAGGTTGTCGATCTCCGGCTGGCAGTGGGCGCGGCCAGTGGGGTCCCCGTCCGCTTACCCGAGGCGGAGGCCCTGGCCCGCGGTGAGCGGCTCACGGAGCCCCGCGTGGCCGACATCGCAGACGCCTACGCGGACGGCGTCGACACCCTGGACGACCTGCGCGGCTCGTCCTGGTACCGCACGCAGATGATCCGCACCCACGTCAAGCGCGCCTTGGAGGAACTCACGAATGGCCGTCGGTAAGCCCTTACCGCTGCTGGACTCGCGGGACCGGGTCCGTGGGACGACTCCGTACGCCTCCACACTTCGACTCCCCGACATGCTGGAGGCCAAAGTCATGCGCAGTCCTGTCCCGCACGCCAGGATCGCGCGCCTCGACATCGAGAGCGCCCTTCAGATGCCCGACGTCGTGGCGGTGGTTACATCGGCTGACTTTAAAGCCGGAAGTGATCTCAACCTGTACTACGGCCACGCCCAGGATCAGCCGGTCGTCGCCCACGAACGGGTGCGGCATATCGGCGAGCCCATCGCGCTTGTGGCGGCCGAGTCGGCCCGGGCTGCCGAGGCCGCGATCCAGCGGATCCGAGTGGACTATGAGGAGCTGCCGGCGGTCTTCGAGATGCTCGACGCGCTGCACCCCTCGGCGCCCATGCTGCACGCCCGCTACCCGGGCAACTTGCTCAATCACGCTAAGCTGCGCCGCGGTGACCTGGAGGCCGGTTTCGAGAGCGCGGACGAGATCATCGAGGAGACTTTCAGCAGCCCCCTGGCGCATCAAGCGGCGCTGGAGCCGCAGGTGGCCATCGCAAAGTGGGAGAACGGCTCGCTGACCGTGTGGACGGGCACGCAGTCCCCCTACACGGTCCGGCGCGAGCTGGCCGCGATCTTGGGTCTCCCGGAGGATGCCGTCCGAATTATCGTGCCGCCGCTGGGCGGCGGCTTTGGCAGCAAAGGCAACGTACGGATTCAACCGCTGGCCGCCGCGCTGGCATATAAGGTGCCCGGCCGTCCGGTGCGGCTCGAACTCGCGCGCGCCGAAGAGTTCGTGACCGTCACCAAGCACGAAGCCGTCGTTCGCATCCGCTCCGGCGTCAAGAGCGACGGCACCCTGACGGCCCGCCGGATCACATCGTATTGGAACGGGGGCGCTTACGCCTCCTCGAGTCTGCATCTGGTGCCGGCGGGTATGCTCCGCTCGATTGGACCCTACAGGATTCCGGCGGTCTGGGTCGACGCCTATGGCATCTACACCAATCTGCCGCCGGCGGCCGCGTTCAGAGGCGCCGCCAGCTCTCAGACGGCCTGGGCCCACGAATCGCACATGGACACGATCGCGCAGCGCCTCCAGATGGATCCGCTGGAGCTGCGGCGCAGGAACCTGCTCCGTTCCGGCGACACGTTCGCCACCGGCGAGGTGATCGGTGAGGCTCACTTCGTCGAGTGCCTGGAGGCCGCCGCGCAGGACCTCGGTTGGGATAGGCCTCTGGAGCGAGCGCCGAATCCCACCCTCCGGCGCGGGCGGGGACTGGGCGTGATGATGAAACATACAATTCCGAATTCAAGATCCGAGTGCCGGCTCGAACTTGAACGCGACGGCACAGTCAGGCTTTACACGAGCACGGTCGAGATGGGGCAGGGATCCCACACCGCGCTGGCCCAGATCTGCGCCCAGGCCCTCGACCTCTCATTCGACCGGGTTCGCGTGGTGGGACCGGACACCGAGCGCACCCCCTTCGACACCCAGACCGCCTCCAGCCGGGCGACATTCACGATGGGCAACGCCGTCCGGGACGCCGCCGGCTCACTGCGGCGCAACCTGCTGGAGGCCAGCGCCGATCTGCTGTCGCTGCCGGTGGAGGACCTTCAGCTCAGCGAGGGGCGAGTGCGGGCCGTTGGGGACCCCGACATTCACCTGTCGTTGACTGACATATTGAGCCGGTTGGAGGTCGAAAGTCTGTCCGCCGACGGGGCGTTCACAACCGAGGAAGGCCAGTTGGACCCGGATACCGGCCAGGGGCTTTCAACGCCGCACTGGCATCAGGGCGCGGGGGCGTGCGAGGTGGAGGTCGACCTCGCGAGCGGACGGGTTCGAGTCCTCCGCTACCACTCGTCGGCCTTCGCCGGCCAGGTCATCAATCCCAACCTGGCTCGACTTCAGAACGACGGCAACGTCGTGTTCGGATTGGGGCCCGCACTCATGGAGGAAGTCGTTGTGGATGGTGGCCAGATCACCAACGCCAATCTGGCCGACTACATGATCCCTTCGATGCTGGACATTCCGACCGAGTTGGAGACCAATCTCCTCGAGTCTGAATCCGGATCGATTCACGGCCTGGGCGAGATGACACTCCCCCCCGTGGCGCCGGCCATCGCTAACGCCATCTACGACGCCGTCGGGGTCCGCATTCGAGAGCTGCCGATCACACCCGAGAAGGTCTACAAGGAGCTGCAACGTGACCGCTAGCGCCCCAAAACACGCGATCATACTGAACGTCAACGGCAGCAGCTACGACGTCCAGGTCGACACGAGCATGACGCTGCTCGAGGTCCTCAACGACTCGCTCGAACTGCACGGGGCGCGGGGCTCCTGCGGGATCGGGATGTGCGGAACATGCACAGTGCTTGTCGAAGGCAAGCCCTTCAGCAGCTGCTTGTTGCTGCCCCACCAGGTCGAAGGCAAGGAGATCCGCACGGTCGAAGGCCTCGCCCAGGACGGGGAACTGCACCCGGTCCAACAAGCCTATGTCGATCACGCCGCGTTTCAGTGCGCTTACTGCACGCCGGGGTTCATCCTTTCCACAGTCGCACTGCTCGAGGAGGACCCCCACCCTACCGACGACGCGATCCGACACTACCTGGCGGGGAACCTCTGCCGCTGCGGCAGCTACGTTCATATCCTGAAGGCCGTGCGCGCGAGCGCTGCGGGGCTCGGCCCCACCGAGGAGGGATGATCCGCGCCTTCTTCTTCGACTTCAACCAGACGCTGGTCCGCTGCGCGCCTTGGATCGAACTCGAGGTGCGGACGTTTCCGCGCCAGATACTCCGTTCGCTGTCAGCGCAGGCGCTGATCCCCCAGCCCAGTGACCATGACCTCCAGCACGCCCAGACCTTGTTCCAGGCTCGGCGGAGGAGCGCAAATCGGACCGGCGTGGAGTCTTCCCACATGCAGGACCTGACGGCCATCCTGAGGGCGCTCGGTCGGGAGGGAACCATCGCCGACGAGCGGCTCGAGCGGAGCGTGGCCGCTCTCCACCGCGAATGCCTGCCGATGGCGCAGGCGCTGCCCGGCGCTCAGATGGTCCTGGAGAGATTGCGGGACCGGGGGGTGCGGCTGGCGGTCATCTCGAACGCCGCATTCGCGCCGTTCGTGTACTGGGGACTGGAGGCGTTCGACCTGCTCGAACACTTTGAGTTTTGTCTGGTATCGGCCGATACCGGCCTGCGTAAGCCCCGCAGGGCGATGTTTCAAATGGCGTTGACGCGGATGGGGCTGGAAGTCAGCCAAGCGGTGCACGTGGGCGATGATTTGAAGAAGGACATCGTAGCCGCGAACCTCCATGGCCTCAAGACAGTATGGCTCGGCGGGGACACGACTCTCACCTCGAGCCAGCGTGAAGCGCCCGCCGACTTGATCGCGGCCAGCTTGGACGACATACTGGATTGGTTGCCCCGCCAGGAATGAGCTGCGCTCGATGGACTCCCCGCTCCCCGGGAACCCCCAACCACTGAGAACCGAGATCGCAGGCGGCCTCGTGCTCCGTCAACTTGGATCTGATGGATTCTCCATCCATCCTTGGCTTAGGGTCGGGCAAATCGGCACCACCTCAATGCCCTTACAGAGCGGCCAGGGCCGCCGCCACCCCTTCGCCGGGCTGGACGGCGAATCCAAGCTCCAGCAGCGCCTGCTCGAGCGCCGCCAGCGCCACCACCACAGCCGTCGGCCGGGCCATGTAGCCCATGTGGCCGATCCGAATCAGCTTGCCCTCCAGCTCCTTCAGCGAACCGGATATCACCACGTTGTTCCGCTCCCTCATGAGGCGGATGATCTCGACCGGCTCGATCCCTTCGGGCACCTCGATCGCCGTCACACAACTGGACTGGATCTCATCGCGGGCCGGCCACAGATCCAACCCCATGGCCTGGACGCCGGCCCGGCACGCTTGGGCCGCGCGCGTATGGCGGCCCCATCGCTCCTCCAAACCCTCTTCGAGGACCATGGACAGCGCCTCGTTGAGTCCGCTGATCTGGTTTACGAACACCGTGAAGGGGAACCGACCCCCCTCCAGCCAAAGCTCGCGCCAATCCAGAAGACTCAGATAGGATCGACGCAGCGGCTTGGGATGGTTCAGTATGGCATCCCACGCTCTCTCGCTCACGGACACCAGCGCCGAGCCGGGCGCCGCGCCGATGCATTTGTGCGGCCCGGCCACGCAAATGTCGACGCCCCATTCATCGACGTCCAGTTCGATCCCGGCGAGTGACGAGACCGCGTCGACGATGGTGAGGGCCCCGTGATCTCGGGCCAGTTGGCAGATCTCCTTCACCGGATTGACGGTTCCCGAAGGCGTCTCGCAGTGCACGACCGAGATGACCCGGATGTCGCCCTCACGCTCGAGCACCGCCTCCACCTGCGCAGGATCCACTGAATCGTTGTACGGGACACGAACTTCAAGCGGTTCGATCCCGCTGTAGCCATGAAAATGGCGCGCGTAGCTGGCCCCATAGACGCCTGAAACGAGCGCCAGGCACTTGTCGCCGGGCCGAACCACGCACGCGCTGGCCGCCTCCAGGCCGAGCACGGCCTCTCCCTGCATGATGACGACATCGCCCGTCGTCTGGAACACGCGGCTCAGTTTGTCGGTTGTGTCGTTGAAGAGGTCATGGAACTCAGGGTCATAGTGGTAGAGGATCTGCCGAGAATAGGCCTGGCGAACCCGATCGTGGATGTTGACCGGGCCGGCGGCCATCGTGTACTTGTCACGACTCGCGCCTGAGTTGAGCATGGGCACTCCTGTTCCTCAGATAGGTGTCTACAGATTCGGCACCGGGTGGACGGGTGGGTCGGACTACTCGAACAACCGCGCCACTTCATCCCGTTCCGGACGGGGGAGCTGATCCCCACGCCTGGAATGTAAGAGTGTGACGCCGGGTTGGCCCTGCGATAAAACTTCGCCGATCGCCGCGAATTCGATGCCCTCCTCCGCAAACGCGCCCTCGAGCGCTTCGAGATCGGCCGGCGGCGTCGTGAGCAGCAGAGCGCCGGAGGCAATGGCGCCCATTGGATCCAGATCAAAGGCCCTGCACATTTCGAGCCCTTCAGGCAATATGGGCACGGCTTCGAGATCCACCTGCAGCTCGCAGTTTGAGGCCTCTGCCAGCTCCCACAGGGCCGTGGCCAGACCGCCCTCCGTCGGATCGTGCATAGCGTGAACATCCGCCGCTCCGGTCGCAAGTTCGGCGGCCTTGACCACACTGATCCCCGGTTGATACACGAACTGGCGGCAGCGCTCCAAAAACTCGGGGTCGAATTTGCCGGCCAGCGCCTCCGCCTTCTCGCGCGCGATGATGGCGGTGGCCTCGATCGGGATCCCGCCCGTGACCACGACCGCATCGCCGACCTGGGCTCCGCCCGCGGTGACAAGCGACTGCTTTTCCACCTCACCCAGCAAGCACCCCATCACGATCGGCCGATCCAGCCCATACGTGATCTCAGTATGGCCGCCGACCAGATTGGCGCCGATCGATTCACAGGCCTCTACGATCTGATCGAAAATGTCCTTGACCAGCTCCTCATCGGCTTGCGCCTCCGGCAACAGGACCGTGGCCATAAACCACTGCGGCCTGCCTCCGCTGCAAGCGACGTCGTTGGCGTTGACATGGACCGCGTACCAGCCGATTTGATCGGTGGCGAACGTGATCGGGTCGGTCTTGGCCACGAGATACCGCTCGCCCATGTCCAGCACAGCACAATCCATCCCGATGCCAGGGCCTACGACGACCCTCGGGTCGCTCGGTTGGTTCTGGTCCAGGAGCTCTGCCAGAACCTCCGCGGGGAGCTTACCCAGGGGGTAATGGGAATCCATGGTCACTCCTTCACCATCGGTTCTGTCCATCGATGCGGCTCAAAACGCAATGCCCAGCGGTCGTTCTGGGACCCAGCGTCTTGACCTCGGGCCGGCTATGGGAAGAGCCGGAGGGTTTGCGTGCCAAATCCGTAGACGAAGTGCAGGTACAGCGTCAGCCCAAGGATGAGCAACAAACTCACCACGTAAATCCAATCCAGCCTCCTGAACTGCAGGTCGCGCAGATAGGTGCGCGCCGCGACATCCACGCCAAAGCCGCGGGCTTGTAGGGCCTTGGCCAGCTGATCGCTGGCCCGCATGGCGCTGATGATCATCGCCACAAAGATCGGCATCATCACCCGAACTCGTTTGAAGCCCGAGCCCTCGCCGATGCGCAATCCACGAGCCTGCTGCGCCTCAGAGATCGTCGTGTACATGGACTGGAATGTGGGAATGTAGCGCAGGGCCAGGGCCAGGACCAACCCCCACTGGTACGGGAGTCGTAGCCGCACCAGACTCAGTACGATCTCGTTGTTGTCAGTGGTGAAGAGCCAGGCAAAGATCAGCAACGCCATGGCGATGATCCTCAACGCCAGCATGAGACCCTGAGCCGCACTGAGAAGTGTAATTCTGATCAGCCAGAACTCGAAGATGGGCGTGCCAGACGGATAGAATAGAATCCAGAGCGTGGAGATCATGATCGCGATGGGCAGGAGCGTGCGCCAGACGAATCCGACCTTGGCCGCTGGGATCCTGGCGGACCCGTGCAGGAGATGAAGGGCCACCACGGCTCCCAGCATGAGGTACAGGTTCTTGATGACCAACAGCAGGATCAACCCGCAGGCCACAAGCAGCAGCTTCGGTCGCGGGTCGGCCCGATGGAGCCAGCTCTGACGGTCTACATACAGGTCAACCGCGACTCGCATCTCTCACTCCGCGCTGAGCGATCAGTTCCCCGTACTTCGAACACATCTCATCCACCGTCAGAACGGTGCCGTCAAGACCGTGCGGCTCCAACCTCCGCCCCAGCTCGGTGATCTGGGGCGCATAAATATCTGACTTCTGCAGCAGTTCGGCCTGGCCGAAGAGCTCCCTGGTGGGACCATCCGCCAACACCTCACCGGCTCGCAAGAGCAGGCAGCGTGGCGCATACTCCGCCACGAGATTCATGTCGTGGGTGATCAACACGATCGTTCGGCCAGCGCGGTACAGTTCGACCACCCTCTGCATCAATTTCTCGACGCTCCGCCAATCCAGCCCGGCGGTGGGCTCATCCAAAATCAAAACCGGGGTCTGCATCGCGTAGACGGCCGCGATCGTGACCTTGCGCCGGATTCCGAAGCTCAGCATGGCCGGCTGGTGATGAGCGTACTTCTCCAATCCGAAGTCAGCGATCGCCTGCTCGGTGCGCCGCTCGACCTCAGCCTCGTCCAGGCCCAGGTTATTCGGCCCGAAGGCGATCTCCTCGCGCGTCGTGGCGCTGAAAATCTGATGATCGGGATTTTGGAAGACGTAGCCAACATGCCGGGCCAGCTCTCCGACCGATCGCCCCTCCACGGAAGCTCCGTCAACGAGCACTTCCCCCTCCGTGGGGCTGAGCAGTCCGTTGAAATGCTTGGCCAGTGTGGTCTTGCCCGAACCGTTTTGGCCCAACAGCGCGACGAAGTCACCCCGCCCGATGCGCAGCGATATGTCCCGCAGGGCGCGGGGGCCGTCCGGATATGTGAACGAGAGGTTTTTCACCTCGATGATCGCCTCGGGCACGCTCATGGCGGTCGTCAACCCCCTCCCCCGAGCCGCTGACTGAGCTCACGGTAGGCATCGTCAACCCGCACGAACTCGAAGCCGGTCCCATATCGGCGGTCCAGGCAGTCCGCCAATTCGCTGACCTGAGGAGCGCGCAACCCGAGCTCGCGGAGCCGCTCGACTTCAGTCAGCGTGCGCTGCGGTGGCCCATCCATTTCGACCTGGCCGTCATAGAGCACCACAACCCGGTCGGAGAATTCCGCGATGTGTTCGATCTCATGCTCGACCATCAGGATGGTCATGCCCCTCTCCCGGCGAAGTTCCCTGACGACCGAGAAGACCTCCGCTTTGCCCACTGGATCCAGGTTGGCGGTGGGCTCGTCCAGGACCAGGACCTTGGGCGTCATGGCCAGCATCGAGGCGATGGCCACACGCTGCATCTGTCCTCCTGAGAGATGAAAGGGCGATCGCTTGCGCTGACCCTCCATCCCCACAACAGACAAAGCCCACGTAATGCGCTCTTCGATTTCCTGCCGAGGCATCCCCAGCGTCTCGAGCCCGTACGCCACGTCGGCCTCCACCGTCATATTGAACAGCTGGGTTTCGGGCTCCTGGAAGACGATCCCGACCCGCTGTGCCAGCCTGGGGATCGGCTGTCTCTTGGTGTTCATCCCATCGACAACGACGTCGCCGCGCACCGCGCCGCCTGTCGATTGCGGGACAATCCCATTCAAAGCCAGGCAAAGGGTTGTCTTTCCGACACCGGTTGGTCCCATGATGGAAACGAATTCGCCGGCCTCAACTTCCAGGTTCACAGCGCGCAGCACCCACGTTTCCTCACCATCGGGAGTCAACGGGGGATAGGCGTAGCCGAATTCGCGGAACTCGACGATTTTGCTCAAAACGGCTCCTTCTCCTGGAACGTAGGCTTCCTGAGCGGGAGACTCCCTTCCAAGACGAGCGCCAAGGGTAAGAAGGCCAATCTAGGAGGCGGCACGCGGCCGCCTCCTAGAAGAAACCTCCGATTCTTCCGCATGTTCGCCGGATGGATCAGCCAGCCGGCGGTTGAGGGGTAGCCTCCTCTCGGAAGGTGGGCTCCGCAGCCAGCTGCTCGATCTGAGGGTAGGCTTGTTTGACCAGCCTCAGAAGCAGCAGTCCGAGCACACCCAGGGCCACCTGGAAGATGTTGATCGGGAGTTCGGCCGTGGCCCCTGCCATGCCAAAACCGTAGACGGTGGCTTCGCCGATGAAGTACACCGCCACCAAGGCGAGCCCGCCGACCACCCAGCCGGCGATCTGGCCCGACCAGCCCTTCTTCCATCCGATATAGCCGGCGAGCAAACCCAGGGCGCCATGCGCGATCAAGGTGAGCGGAGCAAAGCTCCCAAACCCAAGCACCAAATCAGCGATCGCGGCGCCCACACCTGCGGCGACCATGCCCACGATAGGGCCAAACGCCAGCGCGACAAAAATCTCCGCGACGGCACCAGGATGCGTGAAGCCTCCTGTCGCCGGGATGGGTACTGGAACACTCGCCACCAGCACTGCTACCATGGCGATACATACTGCTGTAACCGTTAAGCCCCGCACGTTCATAATGTCCGCCTCCTCCTGAATTGTTCCCAAGGACGTCCTAGTACGGATCCGACCATATGTCCGCTCGCCTCACCTCCTCTCCTCCAGGCCGCCGGGTAAGCGAGGGTTCGCTTTGGCTGGCTCTCCTCGCTCTCCTGTCCAACCTCAGGTCGTTCTCAATCGGCGGCCAGCGCCGTTCTGACCGTCAGCAGCCGCTCCAACCTGCGCTTCATCAGGCCTGGGATCTCATCCTGGCTGTATTCGAACAGACCCTCGCCTGTCTTCAGGCCCAGTTTGCCCGCCTCCACCTTTTCTCGAATGAGGGAGTTGACGTCCTCGGAAGCCGAAAGCTCCTGGTTCAGATAGCTGGCAACACTATCATAGATATCAAGCCCGGCCACGTCTAGCAGTTCCAGCGGTCCGATCACGGACAGCTTGAAACCGATGCCCCAGCGCACGACCCTGTCGATATCCTCCGCGGAGGCGACACCCTCCTCCAACAAGTGCAGCGCCTCGCGCATGATGGCGTACAGAATGCGGTTCTCGACGAACCCCGGTACATCCCGCTGGACGGCGACCGGCACCATTCCAAGGTCTTCGGTGAGGCGACAAGTCCGCTGGACCGTCGCTTCCGATGTCTCCTCGCCTCGGATCACCTCGACCACCGGGATAACGTGCGGCGGGTTGGACCAGTGCATGCCCACCACCCGATCCGGTTTGCGGCAGACTTCGCCCAGGCTGGTCACCGGAATGCCGGAGGTGTTGGAGGCCAGGATCGTGTCGTCCTCCACCTGGTCCTCCACATCCGCAAATAACTGCCGTTTGAGGTCCAGGCGCTCGGGAATCGCTTCCAATACGAAGTCGGCGCCCTCGACCGCCTTCGCCTGCTGAAGCGTGAATTGGATTCTTTGCTTGGCCTCGCTCCACGCTTCCTGTGTGAGCAAGCCATGGTCGCTCAGCATCGAAAATGCCGTCTCGGTCGCCTGGCGGGCGCGTTCGAGCACCCGCGGGTCGATGTCCATCAGACTCACTTCGAATCCGCGGCTGGCGAACACGACTGCCATGCCCGGCCCCATCGTTCCGGCACCTATCACCGCCACCTTATCCATCGGGTTTTGCTCCATCTATTGCCTCATACGCGTACATCGGCTTCCGTGCGCCGTCCCGGACCCGCGCCGCCTGACTTCAAACCGTCGGGGCCATCCCCGCGAGCCGACGACGATCGATCAATCCCGGCCGGCTTGACGTTGGATCGCGCGCCACACCCGCTCGGGCGTCAGCGGCAGTTCGTCCACCTCGATCCC
>CAZFCJ010000016.1:0-35733 GCA_964517315.1 uncultured Anaerolineaceae bacterium
GCAGAGAGCGCAGAGATCGCAGAGAAGAAGATCGATAACACCAAGACACGAAGACACAATGACACAAAAAAACCCTTTGTGAGCTTATGGATAACCCTTCGTGTCCTTCGCGTCTTCGTGGTTAACCTTCCGGATAACCGGCGCCCAGTCTCCAGTCAACCGTCACAGGATAGCGGATTCACCGCAGAGAGCGCAGAGATCGCAGAGAAGAAGATCAGTAACACCAAGACACAAAGTCTCAAAAAAACCTTTGTGAGCTTATGGATAACCCTTCGTGTCCTTCGCGTCTTCGTGGTGAGCCGCCGGATCACGGATCACGAGTAACGGATTCCGAGACCCCAGTCTCCAATTAACCGATTACCAGTTACCAAAACAACCAACACAAAGACCCAGCCCCTCACCCCTCCGGATTGACCGCGTTGTAGATCGCGGAGTAGTCGACATCGTCGAAGCCCATGTCCAGGGCCCTTTCCACGATCGCCCGAATCCCTTGCAATGTATCCGCGCCGAGGCCCATGCCCTGGGCCACCTCAAGCGCGAGGTCCACATCCTTGAGCATATGGGAGACGGGGAAGTGGGGATCAGAGAAATCGCGCGACAGCATACGCGGCAGCTTCTTGTCGAACTGGGGTGAATGCAGGTCGCTCTCCCGGACGACTTTCAGGAAGTCTTCCATGGGCACCCCACCGCGCAAGACCATGCCCAGACTGACGGAAAACGAAGCCACCAGGGAAACCAGCAACTGATTCAAGGCGAGCTTCATGATCGCGGAGATCCCGGTAGGGCCGAGGAAAAGGGGTTCTGGCCCCAGCTCACGCAGCAGGGGCAGCCAGGAATCGAAGTCGCCCTTCCGACCAGAGACCATGATCCAGAGCTGGCCCCCCTGTGCCTGGGGGGTACTTCCGAGAACCGGCGCGTCGAGGTAGGAGCCTCCCGCCTCGCGGATTCTTCGATCCAAGTCGCGGCTTTCCTCCGGGGAGATGGTACCCATTTGCACCACGGTCCGGCCTTCCATATCGGCCAGACAATCCTCGGCCATCAGAACCTCCTCGATGGCGGCCGCATCCTTGAGCCACAGCATCAGAGCGTCACCACGCCGGACGGCCCCAGCGGGCGATTCCGCGACGTGGGCGCCGGCTTCCGCCAGCGCCTTGGTCTTGCTGCGGGTCCGGTTCCAGACGGTCAGCTCATGATCGAGTTCGAGCAGCCGCTCGCCGACCGCTCGGCCCATCAACCCCGTTCCCAGGATGGTTATCCGCATTTTCGCTCCTCCTCCGCCCAAATGGGCCGGATCATCGCGCATACCTTCCCATCAGCTCCGCTTCACTGAGGACGTGACCCTGCATCGCGATGAGGACTTGCTCTTTCGTGGCGCCCGGCCCGAGGTCCAGATTTGTGTCCAGCGCGTACAGGCGGAAAAAATAGCGGTGGGTGCCGCTCGGTGGACACGGACCGCCATAGCCGAGATCGCCCCAGCTGTTCTGACCGTGCACGGCGCCGCTCGGGAGCCGCTCTTCATCGGGCACAGCTTCTTCCAGCATAGCCACGGATGCCGGTATGTTGAAAAGGACCCAGTGGACCCACGTGCCCGCTGGAGCGTCCGGGTCCTCCATGACCAGGGCCAACGCCGCCGTTCCTTGTGGAATGTCGCTCCACGAAAGTGCCGGCGATAGGTCTTGGTCGTCACACGTGTATCGCTCGGGGATTGTCGCCTCATGCTCAAACGCGGTACTGGAGAGAGAAAATGTCATCGTCGCTCCTCCCATGCTGTCCGTTGGCTCCAAAGTGGTAGCATCCGTCGCCGCCGGGGGTTCGGTGCTCTTCCGTTCGGTCGCTTGAACCGGCTCGCTCGTCATCTCGACCGTGACGCGGGTCTCCGCCGCTGGGCCTCCCGGCCCGCACGCCGGCACCAGGGCGGCCATCAGCACGAGCACCAGCAGCAGGAACCACGGGGTTGGATACCTACATCTCATGTTGTCCGCTCCTCCTTCGACTGGCGCGCATCGGATAAAGGAGGCCCCTTTTTCAGTATAGATGACCCGCACTGGATGCATTTTCATTCCCATCCAAACATGGTAGCATCACAAGATAGGGACGCGAGGACTGACACGTTCTGGAAGAGGAGTCTGCATATGCCCATCCCCGAAGTCGGAGATCGTGCCCCTGAATTCGCTTTACCCAATGAAGAGGGTCGGACGATTCACCTTTCCGATTTTAAGGACCGTCCAATCGTCCTCTTCTTCTACCCCAAGGATGATACGCCGGGTTGTACGGAGGAGGCCTGTAATTTTCGTGATGACTTCGTGGCCTTCGAGCAGGCGGGCATTGAAATACTGGGCGTGAGCCCAGACTCACCCGACTCCCACGCTCGCTTCAAGGCGAAATACGAGCTGCCATTCAGTCTGCTGGCCGACGAGACCAATGAAGTGTGTGAGGCGTACGGGGTTTGGACGCGCAAGAAGTTTCGAGGTCGCGAGTACATGGGCGTGAACCGAACGACCTTTATCATCGACGGCAACGGGACGATCAGCCACGTTTTCGAGGACGTCGACCCGACCGGGCACAGCAAGGAAGTTCTGGCGGCATTTCAAGCGGCTTGAGGAAGATGGTCCCTACTGGGCTTGAACTTCCTCGGTCACCGCTCGCCGGCGCAGCCGCCGTATGACGAAGACAATCAATCCGGCGACAGTCAGGAGCAAGACCACTTTCTCGTAACGGGCAACCCATTCCGTCACCAACGTCCAGTTCTTGCCTAAGTGGAATCCGGCCGAGGCCAGCAGCAAGCTCCAAAGGCTGGTTCCGATGGCCGTGTACACGCTGAAACGAACCAGGTTCATACCGGCGATTCCGGCCGGGATGGAGACCAGACTGCGGACAATCGGGACCATCCGCCCGAAGAACACGGCCAGTTCACCGTAGCGGTCGAACCAATCAATGGCGGTGTCAAGATCATCCACCTTCAGCAGCAGCCATTTGCCGTAGCGCTCCAGCAGGAGGCGGACCCGTTCTTCTCCGAACGCATAGCCCAGGCCGTAGAAGACTAGCGCCCCGCTGACCGATCCGACGCCTCCGATCAGGGTCACGCCCAAGAGGGTGAAGTTGTCCTGCCCCTCAAATGCAAGCCAGCCCGCCATCGGCAGCACCACCTCCGAGGGGATCGGGGGCAGAATGTTCTCCAAGAACATCACCAGTGCCAGTCCTGGATAGCCCATCGCCCGAATGATTTCCTGAACCCAAATTGCGACGCTATCCAACAGCGAGCTTAGTCCCATAACCCTTCAATCCGTTTTGTCTGCCGAACGAAGCCGAGCATGGACGTACTTTAGAGGCGCGATTGTAATCTATAAATCGCGATCACCTGGGGACTGGCTCCTTACGGTTGGTTGACAGGATTCCTAAGAGCGGATTCCGGGGGCGCGGGAGGCCGACCACGAAGACACCAGGGGCACTAAGGGATGTTCATAAGATCGGTTGACTTGGGTTTTTGTGTCTTCGCGGAAATTCTTTGTGCAACTGGTAATTCGCTGACTGGAGACTGAAGACTTGGGGCTGAAAGCTGGCAACCGAAGCCTGATCCGCGCCCGGGGCCAGCGATCAGCGGCCAACAGGCTGGAGCTCAGCGCTTGACCGCCAGCGGACCCCCTTCGGCTGAGTTCGCCTTAACGTTCAGCCGCCGCCGACCGTCGCCAGCGGTACCGGCGAGAAGGTCAGCAGGAACACGAGCAGACCCAGGCCCGCGACCAGCTTGCGCTTCCTATCCAAGGGTGTGATCGTATCCAACGGCTGCGCATAAGAGCGACCCAGGAAGAAGATCAGCGCCGCCCAGATCCACCAACCCGTCCACACGAACCCCAACCCCACAAGCGTCAACACGATGAACGGCCATAACCTGCGGATGCTGCGGCCGAACAAGACGTAGATCAGATGGCCGCCATCGAGCTGCCCGGCCGGGATCAGGTTCAACGCGGTCACCAGCAGTCCGG
The DNA here is from genome assembly GCA_964517315.1 of uncultured Anaerolineaceae bacterium. GTDB lineage: Bacteria > Chloroflexota > Anaerolineae > Anaerolineales > E44-bin32 > DASWJQ01. The sequence continues at coordinate 3,984 of CAZFCJ010000016.1, forward strand.
CCCAACCCGCCCAGGCCAAAGGATGCACCAGCACGTCGGTGCCCCCATACGGCACCGGCTGACCCAAAAAGAAGTAGCGGAGCCAGTACGTCGCCGGTTCCAGCCCGCCGTAGGTCACCGGCGCGGGCAGCAGCTGTCCTTTCGTCAAATACTTGGCCAGCAGGTAGAGGATGGAATTCCCTTCCAGGTACCACATCTGCGATTGGCCCGCCGCCGAGGGGAGAGTTGTGAGCTGAGAAAGTGACAACCCGACGAACAGAATGGGGACCGCCACGACAAAGCCCGCCAGCGGTCCGGCGACGCCGATGTCCAGCAGCACCCGTCGATTGCGAGGGGGCTCCTTCATCCGAATGAACGCACCCAACGTCCCCAGAATCGTGCCCGGAAACGGAATAAAGTAAGGAAGCGTGACCTCGGTATTGTGGTATCGTCCCGCGAGATAGTGGCCGAACTCATGAGCCAGCAGAATCCCGAGCAGCGCCAATGCAAACGGGACACCCCCTAACATGAGATCCAGGACCTTGCGCGGGGTATCCAAGCTGAGCTGCGCCACCTCGTTGCCGTATAAGTCAACGTTGGCGAACACGGCCCCGGCAAAAATGACGCTCATCAATGTCAGGATGAACAAGCCCAGATTAATCCACGGGTTGGACGGCTCCGAATCGATCACCCCCTGCATTCCGATCACCGCGTGGCGATCGCCCTCAGGTCTGAAGAGGAGCGTCTGACCCTCGGCGCGGAACACCGGTTCCAGGATCTCGAAGGCTTCCTGGGGTTCGATCATCAGCCTCCCGCGAAAGCGCACGGAGAAATCCTCCGACGAGCCCCCCGTGGTCACATCTTGAATGTTCATGACGCGTGCCACGGCCTCACGCAGTCGCTGGGCTCGCTCATACGGGCCGGACATCGGATCGGATTCCATGCACCGCTCCTTGGAAATGGAAGAAATAAGACGGGAGTGGATGGGAGTCGAACCCACCGCGGCACGCATTGCGCCCGCCACCGGTTTTGAAGACCGGGGAGCCCACCGGGGCCCAACCACCCCCCTTTCAGGTTTCAAGCATACCGCATCGCCATTCGCCCAGCAAGAATTGGCGATCTGCCTCAAATCTGGAAAACTGCTAGAATCGGGTTCGCGATTTTGAAAGGAGTCCCGGCTCGCGATGATATCGATTCGTGCCGACAAGCGCCAAGCCAGGCTCCGCCCGGTGCGGCACCCTGATTCCAGCCGAACGACCACAACTCCTGGCAACCCGAGGTCCGCGACCTCCACGAGCACGGCACCCGAAACATCCGCCTTGCCCGCAGGTGGGGATCGCCCTCGGCCACCTCAGATTGGGTCGCGCATCCTGCACCTTATCGGGATCCATGCCCCTCCTGGCGGCGAGGCGCAGTGGGGACCTTTTTGACTCGACCTCGACTTCGGAAACGCTTGCTCCTGATCATGGGGGTCTTGCTCGTCGGCGCCTGCGCCGGTCAACAGGACTTGCAGTCGACGGTCACTCCAAGACCTTCCCGCACTCCCCCTCGCCTGGGTCCCACATCGACCGCGTCGGTGACCCCGACGCCCCGGAACCAAATCCAGCCGACATCGACGGTGGTTCCCTTGCCCACCATCGCGCCGGATGAGCCCAGCCTCGGCCCGGACCGGGCGAGCGTGCAGATGATCCTGTATCTTGATTATGTTTGCGGCCCGTGCGCGGATTTAGCCCAGGTCGTCCGGCGCGTGCAGGACGGGCACAGCGGCGAAGTCCTGTTGATCCTCCGTCCGTTCCCGCTGCTTGAGGTTCACGATTTGTCCGGTATGGCGGCGGCCGCGGTTTTTGCGGCCCAGAAGCAGAACCAGTTTTGGGCCATGCACGACGCTCTGCTCGATGAGCGCGAGGCCTGGCGGGGCATGGACCTCAATTCGTTCACCGGATGGCTGACGGAAACCGCCGCCTCGCGGGGACTGGACGGTGAAGCGTTTGCCGAAGAGCTGACCTCCACTGCGATCACCGACGATGTGGAGCGCGCCTACCAACGGGCCCTGGCCAGCGGCGTTCCAGGAGCGCCTTTCCTCTTGATCAACCAGCGGCCGTACCTGCTGGGGGCCGATGCGACACGCCTGGAAGCCGCCATCCGTCTAGACCTTCTGGAGGGCAGCCAGTTCAGAGAGCCACCCGACCCGGTCATCGATCCGGAAAGCCCGTACAGCGCACAGGTGGTCCTCAGTAAGGGGGAACTGCAGTTCCAGCTCTACCCTCGATTCTCACCGCGCGGTGTCAACAGCTTCGTGTTCCTGGCCGGCCAGGGGTGGTACGATCAGACGGCTTTTCACCGGGTGGTTCCTAACCGTCTCGTGGAAGCGGGCGACCCGACTCTGACCGGATTGGGCAACGCGGGCTACCATTTTGACCTTGAAACGCACCCTGCGCTGACGTTCGACGAGCCCGGAATGGTGGCGCTTGACAACGACGGCCCGGGCACGAACAGCGCCCGGTTCTTTGTCACCCTTTCCGAACTGCCCTCTCTGACGGGAAGCTACACGATCATCGGAAAGGTCACGCAGGGGCTCGATTTGTTGCAGACCCTGGAAGCCCGGGATCCCCTCGACGATCTCTTCGAACCGCCCCAAGCCACCATTAAATCCGTCGAGGTGTTCTCTCAGTGAACGATCGAAGTCACGACGGCTGGGATATCGCCCTGCTGGTTTACGCACTGGCGGGAAGCTTCATCAGCTTGACCGCAGCAATGTCCGTGGGGATGGTCGCCGCGATCGCCTACCTGCGCTCGGAGACCGTGGCGGCACAGGCCGCGCAGTGGACCGCAGCGGGCCTGATCACGCTGGCCATCATGGGCGCCCCTGCTATCCGACTGAGCCTGGAGGCTATACTCGCCGGTCGTCGGCCGCAGCCTCGTCCACCGGCTCGAGCCTGGCTCCTGATCAGCGGTTTCTTTCCGGTGGGGTTGCTGCTGGGATTCCTCGCCTACGAACAGGGCGTCATGGCCCCTGTGTTGGGGCCCATCGGGCAAATTATGGCCGTGGCGACCCCGGCCGGGGTGGCGGTGATCCTCGTCCGGAGGGCTGGGCCCACGGTTCCGCTGCGAAGGCTATGGGGGCATCTCCTGGTCGGCTTGTGGGCGGTGCCCCTCGGCGCGCTGTTGATTGAAGGCATCTTCCTCCTGCTGGGGGTTTTCGTGAGCTCGGTCGGACTCGCCCTCACGCCCGGTGGTCAAGACCTCATTAGCGACCTTCAGCAGCTCCTGAACACATTTGAAACCAACCCCTCTCCGGACTTGATGGCGGAGGTCACGCTCCGCCCGGCAGTTATCGTGCTGCTTATTGCCTTCCTGGGCCTGATGGTTCCACTCATCGAGGAGATCTCAAAGACAGCTGCAATCTGGCCTTTGCTGCCGCGCCGGATTGGCAGCAGCGAGGCGTTCCTTGGGGGAGCGTTGGGTGGGACCGGCTTCGCGCTGGCCGAGGCTTTGTTCCTTGCCCAGCCTGGAACTGGGTGGATGGTCACCGCGGCGGCGCGCGCGGGGGCGACGATGATGCATGCGCTGGCGACCGGCATCGCGAGCTGGGCTTTGGCGGAAGGACTCACCCGACAGCGTTGGAGGCAGGCCTCATTGGGATTCTCCATCGCGGTCGCGCTCCACGGAATGTGGAACGTCGGCGCGATCGGCATCGGTTTGAGCCAACTGGCACTGCGCGCGTCCACGACCGTCAGCCCGGCGTTGATGAACCGCGTCGCCAGCGCCTCGTTGGGTCTGATTCTTACATTGGGAGTGGGGGCCACGCTGCTCCTCCCCCGGCTGCAGGCCAGAGCGGGCGACCCGGTCACCGACGCGGCATCCGGCCTAACCCAGGCCGAGTCGCACATTCCTTGACAGCCCCTTACCCCCATGCTAGAGTATCGGCGCTTTCTGAGGCTCCCTCAATCAAGTGGAATCGATCATCCTTCCGATCCCCACAAGATCCGACCGATCACGGGCCCACCGTCCCCCAAACGGCTTCTCCGGGCTACGGAGATCGCGACCCGGGAGAATATTTCCGCGAGCCACCCTGGCCCGCCCACCGGAACATCGGCGGCCACGCAGAGCCGGGCAGCCAGTGAGCGGATCAGAGATTTAATATGAGCCGCATTACGATCGTCATCCCCACTTTCAACGAAGCGGAGAACCTGCCAACGTTGGCTGCCGAGTTGTGGGCCCTTCCGGTACCCGATCTCGGCGTGCTGGTGGTCGACGACGATTCACCGGACGGGACCGGTGAAGTCGCGGACGACCTCGCCGCCCGCCAGCCGGATCGGATGCGGGTCATCCATCGAGAGGGAAAGCTGGGCCTAGGGACCGCTTACCTGACCGGCTTCCGCTCCGCGTTAGAGGCCGGCGCGCAGGTTTTGGGCCAGATGGACGCCGACTTCTCCCACCGACCCACTCATATCCCCACCTTCCTCGAAAGCCTGGAGCAGGCCGATATGGTCCTCGGATCCCGCTACGTCGAAGGAGGTCAGATCGACGAACGCTGGGAGCTACCGCGCTTGCTGCTCTCCTCCTTTGGGAACCTGTACGCCCGAACCATCCTCGGGCTTAGCGTCAGGGACGCGACCGGGGGCTACCGCATGTGGCGGCGCGAAACGCTCGAAAGCATGCCGCTGGAAAGGGTCCGCTCGAATGGCTACGTTTTCCAGGTCGAGATGGCCTATCTGGCCGAGCGGATGGGCCATCGAATCCATGAGGAGCCGATCTACTTCGAAGACCGGCGGATCGGTCAGTCGAAGATGTCCTTCCGCATCCAGGTCGAAGCGGCCTTTCGAGTTTGGCAGCTGCTTTTCAAGTATCGGGATCTCAGACCGGAAGCCCGGTCCGGCTAGGGCCGTCAGCCGCTGTCTTGGTCGCCCTCACCGGTCCGCGTCCGATCCAAATAGGCTGACGTTAATTTGACCCAATCCTCCACCCGCAGGGACTGCGGTCTGCGTTTGGAGGAGATTCCCACGGACTCCATCAGCTGATCGACTTGTCCGCGGGTGAGCGAGGTCCCATGTCCCAGGGAATTCCGCAACTGCTTCCTGCGCTGTTGGAATCCGGCTCGGGCCAGCATGAACAGAGACTCCAGCTCGCCGTTCGGCAGGGGAAGGTCACGGCGCAGGTCGATCCGCAGCACCGCCGAATCCACGTCCGGAGCGGGGTAGAAATGGGTCCTCGAGATGTGATCTTGCACCGAGGGTTCGCCATAAATCTGAACGCTGAGCGCGAGCAGGCTCATCTCCCTGGGCTCAGCCACAATGCGCTCCGCGACCTCCCGCTGGATGGTAAGCACAACTCGGTCCGGCGAATTGGCCGCTTCCATGAGTTTGCGGATCACGGCCGAGGTGATGTTGTAGGGGATGTTGGCGACAACCTGGTAGTTGGCTCTGCCGACGAGATTTGCCAGCTCCAACGACAAAATGTCGCCTTCGACAATGCGGATGTTGGGGTATGGGGAGACCACCTCTCTGAGGGCGGGCATCAGCCTCTGGTCGAATTCGACTGCGACCACCCGTTGAGCCCGCTGCGCCAGCAAGCGGGTCAGCGAACCCACGCCGGCCCCGATCTCCAGCACGGTCTCGTCGCCGTCCAATTCGGCGGCTTTCACGACCTTCTCGAGAGCACTTGCATCGAAGAGGAAATTCTGCCCAAGCCGTCGATCCGGTCGGATGTCGTGACGACTCAGCAACTCCTTCCAAGCCGCACGCCCGACGGGTCCGGACTTGGGCGGGCCCTCACTCATGGGAAGATCCATACGATGTTTTGCGGGGCCGGCATCGGCGTCAGGAAGTAAACGGTGACGTACTGGGCCCACGGCTCCCAGTTGTCATCCTCATACCCGAGGTCGATCCACCGCCCCCTGACACCGCCCCCGGTGTCCGCCGCCAGCGCGTGGCCGTAGCCGGGGACGTACATGCGTGTCCCAAAGGGGATCAGATTTCGATCGATGGCCACCAGTCCCTTTTCGAGCGTTCGACCGGAAGCCGTGATCCCGAAATTCGGAGCGTCCGACGGTACACCGGCCCGGGAGGGCGAATAAGAGGTGGCCCACATGGTCACGGCACGCCAGTATTCGATGGTTCCGTGAGGGGTGTTCATGGTGCGCACCACGATGTTCGTGCCATAGCCCAGCACGCGCGGCTCCGGTTCGCGCGCCAGCCACTCCCCCTCCACGGTACGCGCGGTTTCCTCCCCATCTTCGTAGCGAACCCGCACCTGGTTGGCGCGCACTCCGTATGCCCCGGTGTCGAGAACGCGCCTCTCATCAATCTCGACCTCCGGCAGCGGTTCATAGCGAGTCTCAAACGCCACTGGTTCAAGCTCGACCAGCACCTCCTCGCGCACGCGCTTGACCTCGATAGCACTGGAGGTGGGGATCGGCGCCTCCAACGCCGGCTCGGTCCGATCCAATCCGAGCAGCGCCACGCCGGCATCTGCAAGCGCCCCGACCACTGTGTCCGCCGCGGTCCACGTCCCCACGAGTGAGCCATCGACCTCAATGCTCACCGGACGGGCACGGTCCAGGCTGACCTCAGCGACCGTCGGCGCAGCATGGAGGGGCGCGGAAAACCGGTCCCCCTCGCGCAGGGCTATACCGCTGCGATCGAGCAGTTCAGCCCAAGTGGCCCCGTCACCTGTGATTTGCCTCGCACGGCCATCGACGGTGATCGACCTCCTCGCGTCCCGCATCACAGCGATGCGACTGGGACGCCGCCCCCCGTCCACCGGCCACGCTTCGAGGGGCAGTCCGTCGACCAAGACGAGATCGCCAGGCAGCAGCCTCACCCCCGCCTCGGCCAACACGTTGGCCGGGTGGGTCTGCGCCGTTACCAGCTCCGATGGGTCGCCGTTGATCTCCACGGTGACCGGCCGACTCCGGATGACCGAAAGTCTTTCCCCGTCCTCAATCGCGTGGCCCAAGGATGGCAATACTTTGTCCCGCGGATCGAGGGCAAGTCCGGCGTCACGCAGGGCGCCAGCCGCCGTGTCGGCGAAGGTTCGCACCCGTAGTGTTTTGTCGTGAAGTGAGATTTCGACTTCGGAGGCCGCGGCGAAATAAGTGAGCATGAGGCCCAGCAACGCCATCATCGGCGCCAACGCCTCGCGCGCGGGTCGCGGCATCATGCGGAACGGACGGAGGAACGACATCGGGCGGCAGTATACCAAAGCCTGGTCTGGTCGCCGGAGGGCGGCGTGAAGAACCCGGATCGGCTGCCGGCGGCACCCGGAGGCACCTCTTACCGCTGCTTCCTCTCGGACCTGACGGGGTTCAGAGGGCTCCGCCGCGCCGGACCGATCCGGGCGTGGTCTGAGCATAACGCGTCCGAATCACACTGTCAATGTACATAAAAGAAAAGAAGCACCGACATGTCGGTGCTTCGAGGCGGAGAGGGTGGGATTCGAACCCACGGAGCCTTGCGGCTCACGCGCTCTCCAGGCGCGCGCGTTAAACCAGACTTCGCTACCTCTCCGCGAATGCGCCGCGGGCCGAGCCCGCACGGCGTGCGGATTATATCATGCCCCTCGTCTTCGATCCCGGGTCAACTTCTCTGGGCCGGGGTCCCGAGGTGGCCGGGGGGATCCTCGGGAAAAATCTCCGCCTGCACCTGCGGCGCGTATTTCGCAACCATCTCGGACGACAACGAGTTCGTCCTACAAATTTCCGCGTAGAAATCCGCGCTCGGTCGCTTTTCTCTCTCCTGAGTTTCGGGATCCAACGACCAGAGCCCGAACCGCTGGGTCCAGCCCCGGTCCCACTCAAAATTGTCCACCAACGTCCAGTGGAAATAACCCTTGACCTGCCAGTTGCGGTTCACCGCGGCCCACAACTGACGGAGGTGCAGGGCGATGTATCGGCGCCGCAGATCGTCTTGTGGGTCTTCAACGCCGTTCTCGGTGACGTATATGGGGAGACCGAATCGCCGGGCCCAGCGCAGCGCGCGCCAGAATCCCTCTGGCTTGTTGGCGATAAAACCGGTTGGACTGAGATCGGAGTCCTCCGCGTAAAAGCCCCGGCCCATCAGCTCCGTAACGTGGCTCGGGCTGAACGCGACCTTCTCGCGTGTGTAATAGTTCAGTCCGAAGAAATCCTGTGTCCCCTTGGCCTCCGGAACCGGAATGCGCTTCCAAGGGAACCGTAGGACCCCCTCATCCAGTGCACGCGGGATGACCTGATTGAAGAGGCCGCTGCGCAGATTCGTCACCCACCGGTCGAGCGGATTGCGCGGGCTGGCGGGGACCATGTCGCGATAATGGTGAGCCAGGCCCACCTGAGCGTTCGGCTGCAAGCGGTGGATCACCTGGTATGCGGCGGCGTGGGCGCGAGTCATGTTCGCCATGACCTGCAATCCCTGGCTGATACTCTCAACGCCGGGTGGGATCATCCCGGCCACGTGGGAACTGTAAGCGTAGACGTTAGGCTCGTTGATCGTCACCCACATCGCCGCCTGATCCCCGAGCGCCTCGACCGTCTTGCGAACGTAGCGCGCAAAGGCAGCGACGACCGAGGGTTCGCGCCATCCACCCCTGTCCGCCAGCCACCGAGGGTTCGTGAAATGATGCAGGGTGACCAACGGCCTGAGCCCCCTCTCTCGCGCTCCCTGCAGCATCTCCCTGTAGCCCGCCAGGGCGCTTTCATCCCATACGCCCGGTTTCGGCTCGATCCGGCTCCACTCCAGGGAAAGACGATGGGCGTTCTGGTGGGCCTCGGCAGCCCGGTCCAGGTCCTCGCGCCAGCGCCCCTCCCACCAGTCGCAGGCTCTCCCGGACCGGCCTCCATCCAGAATACTCCCCTCGCGGGTCTCCCACGCCCACCAATCATTGTCCGTATTGTTTCCTTCGACTTGATGGGACGAGGTCGCAGTGCCCCAGACGAACTGGGTGGGGAAACTGTGCTGGGCTTGGACCCTCACCGGATCCGATCCTCGCGCTCCGCCTGGGAGAGCAGAACGCCTTCCGCCAGCGCCAATCTGTGGCCCGTGGGGCGAAACCCGAGCCGGAAGGCCTCCGTCTTGACCGAAATGCGCTCCGTCTCTACCCGGTAGAGCGCCACCCGACGTTCGCCAAGCAAGCGCCCCACGAGGGCCGACAGAACCGACTTCGTCAACCCCCTGCCGCGGGCCGCGTCGCTGGCGTCGAGATAGACCTCGGCGAACCGGTCGCCCATCCAGTTCACCCCCGCCGCCGCGTGAAGTCCGCGCGCGGTGCGGATTTCGTATCGGACCGTGCCATCCGGCGATTCGGCTTCCACCACCAGGACATTGAGGACCGGTTCATACGCGCTCGGCTCAAGACGAAGAAGCTCGGCCACTTGGACGTGCCGCAGATCGACCTGACCGTCGAGCCACTTCAGTTGCTCAGCGGGCAAATTGATCAGGAACACCTGACCGGGGTCGAACGCGTCCTGCAGCAGCCGCAGCAGGATTTCGCGGCGGGCAACAAACGGCACTGCCAGCGGACGAAAGAGGTCCAGCCCGGTCTTGGCCAACGCCAGGAAACCGCGCGGTTCCCCCTGCGCCGACTCGTAGCCCAAGAGGCGCACCCGATCCTCGGGGTGCTGCAGGGCGTAATAGGCCGCCAAGGCGTCCTTGGCCGACTGGGGGTCGATCAAGCTCGCCAGCCTGCGGCGGTTTGATGGTGGGATCGTAGCAATTCCAGCCATACTCACTTCAGCGATTTTAACAATTCTGCCGTCAGTCACCGGCAATCGGGGCGGCTTCGACGAGCAGGAAGACGTCTTCGATCGGCGCCCCCAGCGTGTGCACCATAACTTCGAAGCGGAATGGCTCCGAGGGCTCGACTTCCTCGGGCTCCCACTTTGTGAACCCGACGATGCGCCCTTCGTCGTCCAGCCCGGCCGCCAGCACCGACACGCGGACCTGATCGGGGAGCTCATCGCCTTCAAGCTCGACTCGCCCCTCCACCCGCCAGCGCCGGCCGCTGTCAAGGGGTTGGCGCGACAAATCGCTCAATTTCACCCCGAGATATCTGTTCTCCGCTGCCCCCGATTCGACCGCGCTGAGAAGCTCGACCACAACCCCAGCTGGATCGGGAACCGAGCGCTCAAACGAGGTCATCAACGGCATCTTCCCGCCCTCCGGCAGCCGATTGAGCGGCGCGTACGCCAGCCGGCTGCCCAGAGAAGCCCCGTCTTCGCCGACCAGCGTCACCCGAGCCGTAAGGCCCTCAACCGGCCCGCTGCGGTCGTTGACAAAGGTCACGATGCAACGGAGCCATCCGCTCGGCACCCGCCGACAGACCGTCCCCGAATGGGGTACCGGCAGAGGGGTCGACGTCGGCAGAAGGACCTGGGAAATTTCGCCTTCCGGTCCGGGGATGCTCAGTTCCTGACCGATGGAGAGAAAATGCGGGTCAACGCCCGGGTTGGCGGCCAGGAGCTGGTCCAACGAGAGACCATACTCGAGGGCGATATCCAACAGCGTCTCCCCTTCCTCCACACGATGGACGAACGGAGTCGGGCTCGGCAGAAGGTCGTCAGGCGTGCCTGATTGGCGCAGAGAGACAGAGGTAGCAGTCGGGGTTCGCGTGGGAGTCGAATACGGCTTTAAGCTCGGCGTGGGTCTCTCGGTAGCGGGGGTGGGCACTGTCGAGCATGCGGTCAATAGAAAGGTGAGAAACGCCAGAGAAGCGAAGGTTCTGCGCAGGGCCACAGCGGGGGATTATACCAAGGTGGGATAGCGTTGTGCCCCTTGAGCGGCTATGCTAAAGTCGCCATAGGGTAATAGAGGGCAATGATTTGAACAGCTCCAGTCACAGTACGCTCACCGAAGCCATCGCGGCGGCGCGGGCGGGAGACCGCTCCCGCGCCCGAGAACTCCTTTCTCGCATCATCCGGTCGGACTCGGCCAACGCGGAGGCTTGGCTGTGGATGAGCTCCGTGGTCGACACCGGACGAGAGCGAATCTACTGCCTGGAGTCGGCCCTTAACCTCGACCCCACCAACCGCGCCGTCCGCCGGGGCCTGGAGATTCTGGGTGCCCGTAAGCCCGAGGAGCAGCCGCGCAGGAAAAGCGAGGTCCCACGGCGCAAGGTGGTGGCCCGGCCGTCGGCCTCACCGCGGCGCACGCGCCTCACCTGGGGCATGATTGGAGCCATTTTCCTCGGGTTGGTGTTCTTTGCCATGATCGGCGGCGTCGTCCTGGCCTTTCGGGGAGCGGGGTCGGGCGCCGTCGTGGCGCCCACTCTGCCTCCGGCGACGGATACGCCGACTCCTACCCCCGTCATCCCGACCTCTACCTCGACGCCGATCCCCGTGGAAACCCTGGCCCATCGCACGCCAATTCCACCCGAACTGGCGCAGACCCCGATCGTGTTTTTCGTTCCCGCCACGCCTACGCCGACCCCGCTGATCGGCATGACCCCCCACCCCAGTTATGAGGCCTACAGAGCGGGAATCACCGCCTTGTATCGGGGGGATTACGAGGCCGTTGAGAGCTTCATGAGCCAGGTGATCGAGCTGGACCGCACCCTGGCCGACGCCCACTACTTCCTCGGCGAGGCGCTGCGATTGCGTGAGGATTACGTGCAGGCAATCCAGGCCTATGATCGGGCCGTGGTCATGGATTCGGAGTACGCGCCCGCGTATCTGGGACGTGCCCTGGCCCAGCTGGAACTCACCCGCAGGGAAGGTGGCGAACTGTCGGGAGCTGACATACCGGGGGACTTCGATCGAGCGCTGGAACGTGACCCGCGCTACGTGCAGGCCTACCTGGCCAAGGCGGAGCTCTTGGGCTCATTGCGGCTCTGGGGGACGATGGAAGATACGCTCCAAGCAGCGCTCGAACAGGGAATTCGAGAACCGGCCGTATACATCAAGCTCAGCGTGGCGCAGTACCATCGGGGTAACTTTGAAGCAGCGCTGGAGAACGCCACCACCGGCAGCGCCGCCGACCCGACCGACCTGGACGGCTATTTGGCGCTCGGGCGCGCGCGCACGGCCCTTGACGAGTTCGACCAGGCGCTCTGGCCACTGCAAACTTACGTGGCCTATCGACCGAACGACCCGCGCGGCTGGGGGCACCTGGCAAGGACGTATTATGAACAGGGCGACCTCGACACGGCCCTCGATTCAGCCAACCGGGCGCTGGAGCTCAACGACCGGTACTCTCCGGCGTACGCGACCCGGGCACTGGTCAACCTTCAGCTTGACAATCTTGATGACGCACTGAACGACGTGCAGCGAGCCCGCCAGTTCGGCGCCGAGAACTATCAGCTCTTCTATACGTTCGCCGAGATCCATTACGCGCGCGCAGAATACGTGGACGCGGTACGGATGGTGAACGAAGCGATTGCGACCGCCGAAACTCCGGCCCGTAAGGCGGACAGTTACGCGCTGCGCGCACTCATCTATGAGGCGACCAATCCCCCCCTGCTGGATGAGGCCCGGCTCAACTGGCAATGGGTCCTGGACACGGAGGGCGCCCGCGAATCGACCGTGCTCCTGGCCCAGACCCACCTCGCCGCCCTGTCCGGCGAAGGGCCGACGCTCACCCCCGCCGTGTTCCCCACCGGGACCCCCAATCCGGAGACCACCGCCGAGGCAACGGCCGCGACAGGACCGACCGCCACGCCCACCCCGACAGAACCTTAGGGCCAACGGTACGCACAGCTCGGAACGGTAGAATAACCTTATGTTGAACAGGATGCTCGAGCGGGGAGACTGGATCCTCGGCGGATTAGGGCTGCTTTCGCTGGCTGCGCTGATCGGATTCGACCCCATCAAGACCGCTGCGGCCACCGAGTTGCTCCTCTCGACCGTCCTGGTCGCCTTGCTCGCGCTCGCTCCCATCCCGTTCGGGTCGGGGAAAGCGATTCCGGCCCATGCTGTGACGGCGGCGGCCGCATTGGCCTGGGGCCCGACGACCGCCGCAATTTCCCTGGGCATCGGCATGGCCCTGGGTCAAGCCGCGCGGGCCGCCTTGGAACCCTCGCGAGTGCCCACCATCCGGCAGGGACTGACCTCGTGGGCCCTTGAAATGGGCCAGCACGGCACCAGTCTGGCAATCGGAATTTTCTCGTTCCTCATCTTGGGGGGAATCCTGCCGTTGCCCGCCGGATTTGATTGGTTCAGTCCGCCGATGATCGGGCTTACCGTCGGTTTCCTCGCTCCGTTCATCGCGTTGCAAACGCTCAAGTGGACGAGTCTCGGCTCCCCTCCACCAAACCGGACACAGCGGCTGGCGTTCGGCTTGATTGTCGGCTTCTTGCCCCTTCCTTACGCCGCTTTGACCGCGATCGTGGTGCAGAATCTTGGTCCCATGACGCTTCTGATCCTTGGAGGCGGACCTGCCGTCCTCAGTCCGATCATCCGCGGCTTGATGCTGGCGGAACACGACCTTCAGCGGAGGATCAGTGAGCTTTCCACGCTGGGCGAAGTGAGCCAGGCGATGCGCAGCAGCCTGAACCTAGACGCCATTCTGCACACGATTTACCTGCAGGTGGCTCATCTGCTGAACGTTCACAACTTCTACGTCGCGCTGCACGATCCACGTGAAGGGACTCTCTCTTATCCGCTTTCGATCCGATCCGGTCAGCGCGAGCATTGGCCCGACCGGGAGGTCAGCGACCGACTGACCGACCGGGTGATCCTGGAGGGTGAACCGATCCTGATAGAAGAAAATGCACCTCAAGCCCTCAAGGAAATGGGGCTCCCGGAACTGACCAATGCACCCGAAGCTTGGCTGGGCGTGCCGCTGCAGAATCCGGATCGAGTGATCGGTTGCTTGGCGGTGTTCCACCTGGAGTCGGGTGCCAAATTCGACGAAAAGGATCAGGCCCTGCTGGTGACGCTCGCTGGCCAAACGTCGGTCGCGGTTGAGAACGCGCTTCTCTACCAGGAAACCCGCCGCCGTGGCCAAGCTCTCGCCTCGTTGAGCGAAATTACGTCCCAGATGAGCTCGAGCCTCGATCCGGGCCAGACCCTCACGCTCGTCGCTCGCAGTCTGACTCGGGTGGTCGGCGGCGATCGAGCCGCGATCTATCTGCTTTCTGAGGACGGTACCGAACTGACGTTGGCCGAATCCAGCGGTCTTTCGGACGAACTTCGGGCGCATTTGAACCGTTTGCCCCTTCAGGACGAACCCATGACCCGCGCCTACCGCTCCCGGACCGCGTTGGTTCGCGAGGACCTCCGTCTCGAGGACGACCTGCCGGCGGAGCTCGGCCAGGCCATGGGGAGGGAAGGCATCGTGGGCTCGATCGACATACCCCTTGTCACCCCGTCGGGGTCAATCGGCATGGCTTCGGTTTTCTTCGAAAACCCGGTTCAGCTGGAACCCGAGCAGCTTGACTTGTTGGAAATCTTCGTCGCGCAGTCGGCGATCGCGGTGGCCAACGCCCGGGCCCACATGGCCACTGACCAGGCGTTGAAGCGCCAGGTTGAGCAACTCTCAAGGCTGGAAGCGATCGGGCGCGAGCTCGTTTCGACCCTGAATCCCGACGAGCTGTTCGAATCCATCCTGCAGAGGGCGCTTAAAGCCACCGACAGCCACGTGGGACACCTGGCTGTTGCCTCCGAGGACGACGAGGGCTTGCGGCTTGTGGCTCACCAGGGCTACCCGGAGGAATCCGATCTTCCTATCGGCGGAGCCCATCCTCCCTCGGCACTCGGTTTGGCAGGGCGAGCGTTCCACAAGCAGGAGATGTTCAACATCGGTGACGTGCGCAGGGAGCCCGGCCATGTGGATTGGACCAACCGACGCACGCTGAGCCTGCTCGCCATCCCGATCCGCCGTTGGGGCCGGTCCATCGGCGTGCTGACCATCGAGAGCCCCGAGGTCGACGCGTTTGGACCGGAGCCCGTCCGCTTCGTCTCTCAGCTCACCGCCTACGCGGCGGTGGCCATCACCAACGCCGGGCTCTACCGCCAATTGGAGGAACACCTCAGGGAGCAGTCGCTGCTTTTCCAGGCCAGCGCACAGATCGCGACCAGCATGGAGGAGGACATCATCGCCATGGCGGTTGCCGACAGCCTCTCCGTCGCGTTGGAGGCTTCGCTGGTTACGGTGTACCGCCGGAATGAGGACCATCAGTTTGAAGCGCTCGCCACGGCCCACGAAGGACGCGTGCTGCGGCCGCGACAGCCGGGCTCTTCGGACCATCGTGAATTCCTGCTGGCGAGCGTTAAGGCGGGAGTTCCCTCGAACTTCGAGATGGACGGCAGGGTGTCTTTGACCGTCCCGCTTCAAGTTGGCGGCGAACCGATTGGCCTGCTGGAAATCACCCGCGATGAGCCTCAACGCTACACGGAGGCAGAGATCAGGACCGCCCAAACCGTAGGTAGCCAAGCGGCGATTGCACTCCAGAACAGCCAGCTGTTCCGCCAGATCCGTGAAAGCCACGACCGAATGATGGCGGTCTTGAACTCCAGCCGCGAAGGCATCCTCATGGTCGACCGGGAGGGGCGGGTCGTCTTGGCCAATCAGCAGCTGGAAACCCTTCTCGGCCTCAGCCACAGTGAGCTTCACGGCAGCTCGCTGCTTGACGGACCGTTCGAGCTCCGGCAGCGGCTGGGCTTCAAAGAGCACGAAGTCAGGGAACAGTTCTCAGGTGATCCCAACCCTTGGCATGACCTGGACGACGGAAAGATCCTGCACACCGAAGTCCCCCAGGAGCGGCTTCTCCGCCGCGTGCTTCACCCGGTCCAGGACGCAGAAGGTGGGCGCATGGGCTGGCTGATTGTGCTGCACGACGTGACCGAAGAGCGCGAGATCGAGGAAACGCGCGAACAGCTGACGCAGATGATCGTCCACGATCTCCGCAGCCCGTTGACGACCATCCGCGGCAGTCTGCACCTGCTGGAGCGCAGTCTGGCTGAAGAGAGCCGATCCCAGGTGACCAGCCAGGCCATCAACGTCTCCCACCGGAGCCTCAACCAGCTTCTGGGGCTCGTGGATTCTCTGCTCGACCTCGCACGGCTGGAGGGGGATCCGCTTCAGGTCGAACGCAGTGAGATCGAGGTGGACCGATTGCTGGAGGATCTGGCGGAGGCTTTCGTCCCGGAAGCGAACGAGGAGGGCATCATCGTAAACGTCCAGCTCCCGGACAGGTTGCCGGTGCTGCGTGCCGACGAGGAGAAGATTCGGCGCGTTCTGCACAATCTCCTTGACAACGCGCTGAAGTTCACCCCCGAGGGCGGAAGGGTAGACCTCAGGGCGAAGATTAGTGACGGCAACCTGCGAATTTCAATTAGCGACACGGGACCGGGAATTCCGGAGGAGATGCGGGAGAAGATCTTCGATCGCTTCGCGCAGGTTCCGGGTCATGCGGGGCGACGCCGGGGTACAGGTCTGGGACTGGCGTTCGCCAAGCTCGCCGTCGAGGCTCACGGCGGTCGAATTTGGGTCGAGGAGTCTCCGCATGGCGGCAGCAATTTCTGCATCGTAATGCCGACCACGGAATAGGACGCCGCCGCCGCTCAGCCGACGCGTGAGGATGCCCGCTGGACAGTAAAGTCTTGTTCGGATAAAATTCATAAGTTGGAAGATTAACGTCAGTATTTATTGGGAGGCCAAGTTGGCAAACACCCCATCCTCAAAGAAGCGGGCCCGGCAGAACGAGAAGAGGCGCGTCCATAATCAGTCCATTCGCAATCGGGCGAAGACCTTCGTAAAGCGCGCCCGTCAGGCGATCGATGCCGGCGATCTAGAAGAAGCTGAAGAGCGAGTACGCATCGCAGCCAGCGAGCTTGATCGGGCGGCCTCGAAAGGCGTCATCCATCAGAACAACGCGGCCCGGCGCAAGAGCCGCTTGATGAAGAAGCTGCACAAGGAAAAGCAAGAGGCCTGACCCGGAATCGGGCGCGCTCCCGAATGACACGCGGACGACGCACAGTGGGTGCGTCGTTTTCGCGTCACTGACCATGGCCATGCTATAATCTCGCCTCCGGAGGTCCACATGTTCGAGAACGAGCTGAACCACGCCTCCCAGCAGATCCTGGAAACCCTCGCTGAACTCGGCCTCCCTGAGCCAGATCAAGTCAGCTGGAATCCGATCCCCTTTGAAGGTTCGTGGGGGTTCGGATCCGCAACGTCCTTCAAAGTCGCAGCCACCGAAGCCAGACATGACAAAAACATCGATGTCCCGGAGCGGGCCGCCCAAATTGCGCGACAGCTGGTCGAGTCGATCGAGGAGATTGAGGGTTTCAGCGAGCTGGAGGCCGAGTCCGGCTACATCAACTTGTTTTTGGAACCAGGAGCCTACGCGCTCAAGGTCATCGACACTGTGCTCGAGGTAGGTGCCGGGTTCGGTCGCGGCCAACCCAAAGTCGACCGGGTTATGGTCGAATTCTCCCAGCCCAACACCCACCACTCTTTTCACATCGGCCACGCCCGCAACACGGTGCTGGGCGAGTCGCTCGCCCGGATCGTGGAATTTGCCGGCTTTGAGACCATCCGCGCCTCTTACCCCGGCGATATCGGACTCGGGGTCATCCGCTGCATGTGGGCCTACGACAAGTTCTACCGCGGTCAGGAGCCAGAAGGAGTCCACGAGCGCGGGCAGTGGTTGGCTGATATTTATACCGAAGCCAACCAGATGCTCACGGAGAAGCCCGGCGAGACCGAAGAACAGCGTAAACTGCGTGAGCAGTACGAATCCGAGGTGCGCGAAATGTACCAGGCCTGGGACGCCGGCGATCCGGAAGTGCGCGCCCTTTGGCGGGAGACGCGCGATTGGAGCCTCGACGAGCTGGAGGCGATCCTCGAAATCCTGGATGTCGAGATGGATGTGTATTTCTTCGAGAGCCAGGTGGACGAGCAGGCCAAGATGATCGTGGAGGATTTGATCGAATTGGGCATCGCCGAGGACGAACGACTTGAAGGCGGTCCGGTCGTAGTCAAGATTGACGAAAAATTGGGTTTGGATCACGATAGATATCGCACGGCAGTGGTCCTGCGCAGCGACGGTACAACCCTGTATCTGACAAAGGATCTCGCCCTGGCCAAACGCAAGTTCGAAGAGTTCGACGTCGACCGCTCCGTATACGTCGTCGACGTGCGCCAAACTCTGCACTTTCAGCAGGTGTTCAAGATCCTTGAATTGTGGGGCTTCCCACAGGCCGAAAAATGCTACCACCTGCCGTATGGAACGGTCACATTGCCCGAAGGCGCCATGTCGGCACGGGAGGGAAACGTGGTCCTGTTCATGGATGTGGTTGACGAGTCACGCCGCCGGGTCAGGGAGATCATCGCTGAAAAGAACCCCGATTTAACGGGCGAGCTTGCCGACGAAGTGGCCCAACAGGTCGGCCTCGGCGCGCTGAACTACGCGCTGCTGGGCGTGGACAACATGCGCGATTTCATCTTTGATTGGGACCGGGCCCTGGATTTTGAAGGACAAGCCGCACCCTACATCCAGTACGCCCATGTGCGGGCCTCCAGCATCCTGCGGCGGGCCGATGGACTCCCCGATGAAACGCCGACGGAGCTCGAACTTGAGCTGCCGGAAATCGCCTTGCTCGACCGTATATCCCGCCTGCCGGATGAGGTCAAGCGCGCCGCCGCCGACTACAAACCGCTCATCATCGCCAACTACGCCTACGAATTGGCGAGAGACTTCACCACTTTTTACCAAAAGTGCCCGGTGTTGGATGCGGATGGACCGGTCAGGTCGCTCCGCCTGCGCCTCACCGCGGCCGCCCGCCAGGCGCTCGCCAACAGCCTGCGGCTCCTGGCCATCCAGGCCCCGGAGAAAATGTAATCCAACCTCTCGCCAGCGGAGTTCGCCGACGAAGCCGAACATGATTCCCAGGAGGTTGCACTGCCAGCATGAACCCTGATCGCGTCATCATCATGGGCGCCGCTGGAAGGGATTTTCATAACTTCAACGTTTACTTCCGTGACAACCCTTCCTACCAAGTGGTCGCATTTACCGCGGCACAGATCCCGGATATCCAAGACCGGACCTACCCCGCGCAGCTCGCCGGCGAGCGCTATCCGCAGGGGGTTCCGATCTACCCCGAGGGCCGGCTCACCCAGCTGATTGTCGATGAATCGATCGACCAGGTCGTTTTCGCCTACAGCGATGTGCCCCATAACTATGTGATGAACGTGGCCTCGCAGGTGCTGGCGGCGGGAGCCGACTTCCGATTGATGGGCTTGGGAACCACCCAACTCAAGAGCCGCAAGCCTCTGGTTTCCGTGTGCGCGACGCGCACCGGCAGCGGCAAGAGCCAAACCAGCCGCAGGGTGGCCCAAGCGCTGGGTGAGCTCGGCCACCACGTCGCCGTCGTTCGCCATCCAATGCCCTACGGTGACCTGGTGGCTCAAGCCGTGCAGCGTTTCGCGTCCTACGAAGACTTGGAACGCCACGAGTGCACCATCGAGGAGCGCGAAGAGTACGAGCCTCATCTGGCGCAAGGTTCCGTCGTGTTCGCCGGCGTGGACTACGAGCGCATCCTGCGCCAGGCAGAGGAGGACGCCGACGTCATTCTCTGGGACGGGGGTAACAACGACCTTCCATTCTACGTCACCGATTTCCATATCGTTGTGGTCGACCCCCACCGGCCAGGCCACGAACTCACCTACCATCCCGGTGAAGCCAACTTGAAGCTCGCCGATGTCGTCGTGATAAACAAGATCGACACCGCCGAGCCGGATGCTGTCCTGACGGTGCGCGAGAACGTCCGCGATCGCAATCCCCATGCCGTCGTGGTGGACGCGGCCTCGCCGATTTTCGTCCCCGATCCGGACTCCATCCGCGGCAAGCGAGTGCTGGTCGTGGAAGACGGTCCCACGCTGACCCACGGCGATATGGCCTACGGCGCCGGCTGGGTCGCGGCGAGGCGTTTCGGTGCCGCCGAGATCGTCGACCCGAGACCGTACGCCGTCGGTTCGATTCGCGATACTTACGAGCAGTATCCAACCACCGGCCCCGTGCTGCCCGCCATGGGCTACGGGGCCAAACAGCGACAGGAGTTGGAGGAAACCATCCGCCAGGCCAAGGTGGACCTGGTGCTGATCGGGACCCCGATCGACCTGGGCCGCCTGCTGGAGCTGGACAAGCCCAGCCAGCGGGTGCGTTACGAACTACAGGAGATCGGCCAACCTACGCTGTCCACCCTGCTCGAGGGTGCGTTCGGGAAGAAAGCCTGACCACCATGTCCGATCCGACCTCGTTCGCCCGCCTCGAATGGAGCGGGCGGCAGGCCGAAGCGAGCACAGAGGCTGATCTGCTCCTGAACACGATCGTTCACGACGGAGCGGAGCACAACGGCGAACGCGATCCCGCCCGGCTGCCGCGCTTAATCGAGGGCGAGAACCTGGCGGTGATGGCCGCGCTCGCGGCGCAGCTCAAAGAAGGCCTCGACCTTATTTACGCCGATCCTCCATTCCTCACCGGCAAAGCCTATTCTGCCCGGGTGGGCCGAGGCGAAGACTCGCGCGATCCGGATTCCTGGAAGACGGCGCCCGGCTATCAGGATCAATGGTCGGACGGCGCGGCGTACCTGAGCATGCTTTATCCCCGCCTGCGGGCCATGTACGATCTGCTCGCGCCCACCGGCACGCTCTACCTTCATCTGGATTGGCACGCTGCGGCCTATGCTCGGGTCCTGTTGGATGAGATCTTCGGGCCCGATCGGCTGCTCAACGAGATCGTGTGGGTCTACCACGGGCCCTCCCCCATCCGCTCCGCGTTCAAGCGGAAACACGACACCATTCTCGCCTACACGAAGTCAGACGACTACATCTTCAACGCCGATGCGGTTCGCGTTCCCTACGCCGATTCCACGATGAAAACTTTCGCTTCGTCGGACAAAGCAGGCTTCGGCAAACAGCCGGACCTCGAGCGAGGCAAGGTGCCGGAAGATTGGTGGTACTTTCCGGTCGTCGCCCGACTGCACAGCGAGCGCACCGGATATCCGACCCAGAAGCCGGAGGCGCTTTTGGAACGCATCATCTTGGCCTCCAGTGACCCGGGCGACTTCGTGGCGGATTTCTTCGCCGGCGCGGGCACCACCGCGGTCGTCGCCAGCAGAAACGGCCGGCGATGGCTTGCCTGTGACGCGTCGCCGCTGGCCGTTCGCACGACTTACCGCCGGCTGCTCCTGGAAAACCACCGACCAGCGTTCACGCTGTGGCAGGATCAAGCCTCGGCCTCATCGGGGGCGCTGACCCCCCACTGGCGGAAGCGGGGCGAAAGCTCCATTCAGCTCACCGATCTTGGCGGCAGCGAGGCACCTCAAGAGTTCCCGGACAACGTAGTGTTCTGGGAGGTCGACCCGGACTACGACGGGGAGCAGTTCAACAGCCGGGTGGCGGCGGCCAGGAGCTGGGGCAGCGAGGACCTCGAGCTTGAAATTGAGCTTCCCGGTGAACCCCCTCCAAGACCTGCCGTGCGGGCTGCGGATTCGCTGGGCAATTGGGGAGCTTCAGTTCATCCGCCCCGCTGACGAGCCACCGGCTAAATTTAGTGCCGGTCTTGTCACCTCTTGTGTGGGCTGCAAACCTCGGGGCCTGCGCCAGCGAAGCTGGGATCCCGGCACGAGCCCTGCGGACAAAAAAACCGCTGACCCGGTTGGGTCAGCTCGGTGTTTTTTCCCCCGCTCCTCCGATCAATCCTCGTCGGGCAAGTCCAATCGGTAGCCCATGCCTCGGATGGTGCGGATCAGCGTTGGCTCCCTCGAATCCGGCTCAATCGCTTGCCGCAGCCAGCTGATGTGCACATCAAGCGTGCGGGTGTCCCCCGTATAGTCGGTGTTCCAGACCTTCTTGAGAAGCTTCTTGCGCGTAAGAAGCCGGCCCGGGTTGCGCATGAACACCTCGAGCAGTTTGGATTGTTTGGGGGTCAGTCGAGACTCGCGACCAAAACACTCGACGACTCTCTGGGCGAGGTTGAGCTTGAGCGGACCGACCTCCAAGTTGTAGCGCTCGTCTCCGGGGACCATCCGCGACACCCGGTTCAGCAGCTTTCTGGCCGTGAACGGGTGAACCAGAATCAGGCTGGCACCGGATCCAGGCTCAGGCCGGGTGCCCTCCGGAGAGACGAGAATGATCGGCACTCCGTTGATTCGCGAGCGAATTCGGCGACAAAGGCGAGTTCCCGGGGTACGCATCGAGGCTGCGTCCAAGATGATGATATCGGGCTCCTCGTCCACGGCCTGTTCCATCGCATTTTCCATCTTGTGCTTGATGGTGACTTCATAGCCCTTTTTCTCAAGGGCCGGCGCAAACGAGGCGGCACTCGCCCTACCACTCTCGATGAGAAGAACTTGAGAAGATGTCATGTCAAAAGCTTAGGAAAATAATAGGCAGCACGTCCCAGCCCCGGCTGCCTCAGTGTAGGCATTATACATTGAGCCTCTCCGACGGTGCAAATGGGAGAATGGGTCTACCCGAAGCGCGGCCAAATTCGGTCCAGGCTTCCCCGTCCCGCGCCAAGTATAATCGGGATCGAGGTTGAGCAATGCCAGACCACGTGATCGTCGGCCGGCTTACCATCGACTACTTTGTGACTGCGGACGATCGCGTACACGGAGGTCTCGTCGGCGGCGGACTGGCGTACAGCGCGGCCGGAGCGGGTCTGTGGTCGCCTTCGGTGGGCCTGGTCGGGCGCCTCGGCCAAAACTTCCCCCAGTCCGCCCGCGAAAGCCTGCACCGCCAGGCGCTCGATTTGGCCGGGCTCCAGGACATGGACCGCCCTCTTCCGCACACGGCCTTCTTCGCTTATCAAGATCCGAAAGAGCGCCTGAACGGCAAGCCGACCGCTCATTTCCTGCGAATAGGGAAAGAACTGCCCAAGGTGCTGCTCAAGTACGAGGCGGAGGCCAACCGAAGATTGGATGAGGACCTCGACCCCGAGGCGGCGGACCTCCCGCCGGATATTGGTTTGGCCAAGGCGGCCCACATCGCCCCCGTTTCATGGCGTAGAGCGAGTGTGCTTACTTCCGCCCTGCGCGAGAGGGGTATACATTTGATCAGCCTGGATCCGCATTCCGCTTACCTTCGACCCGGTGAGCACGATCAGCTCAAGGTGTTGCTGCGGGATGTGGACGCCTTCCTACCCAGCCTCTCTCAGGCTCAGCGGCTGTTCAAGCGACCTCCCGCCTCGAACTGGGAAATCGCCGAAATATTTGCCGCCTGGGGCGCGCGCTTCGTCGTCCTGAAGTGCGGAGAGGCGGGCCAATTAGTCTACGACGGCGCTCACGATCGGCGCTGGAAGATCCCGGCCTACCCGGCGCCAGTACGGGATGTGACGGGTGCCGGCCACGCATTCTGCGGAGGTTTCCTGGTCGGTCTGTCGACCACCGCCGATCCACTCGAAGCGGCGCTGCGGGGGAACGTTTCGGCCTCGTTCGCCGTGGAGGGGATCGGGCCGTTCTACCCGCTCACCAGCTTGCCCGGACTGGCCGAAGCGCGCCTTGCCAGCCTGCGAGAGGCCTGGAAAGAACTTTGATATGGACGTAGACAGGTGGATTCGCAACACGCTCTCCCTGCAGCGAATTCCCGCACCGACGTTTCGTGAAGATCAGCGGGCCGAGATCATTTACAACAGCTTTCTGAGCAATGGACTGGACGCGGTGGAAATGGATGCCGCCGGCAACGTTTACGGTCGAGTGGCCGGCGGCGACCGGCCCCCTGTGATCCTGTCGGCCCACCTCGACACCGTATTTTCGGCCGAGGAAATGGAGGCCGCAGTCCTCCACGACGGAAAACTTCAGGGACCCGGAGTGGGGGACAACGCGATCGCACTCGCCGCATTGTTCGAGCTGGCGGTCGATTTGCCGCAGCTCGAGCCGCGCGGCGACGTCTGGTTGGTGGCGACCGTGGCCGAGGAGGGGCTGGGGAACCTGCTGGGGATGCAGCACGTTGTGGAGCGTTTCGGCGATCAGGTGAGCGCCTACATCGCGCTGGAGGGGATGTCGCTCGGCTACATCTATCATCGAGCCCTACCGGTTCGGCGGTTTCGCATCAGCGCCCATACCGGGGGCGGACACTCGTGGATTCACGCCGGCCGCCCCTCCGCAATCCACAGCCTGGTGGCCTTGCTCCATGAGCTGGCGGATGTTCCGCACGCCGACGGGCCCCGCACTTCGCTGAACGTGGGCCGCATCGAAGGCGGCACGTCGGTGAACACGATCGCCAGCCGCGCGGTGGCCGAACTGGACCTCAGGGCGGAGTCGGAGGATGCTTTGCGTCCATGGGTCGAGCGCGTCGAAGAAGCCGTTCAGCAGCACCGGTCCGAGCAAATCGCCATCCGCCTGGAGACCATCGGTCACCGTCCGGGGGGCGGCCTGCCGCCGGATCACCCGCTGGTCGTCGCGGCCAAGTCCGCGGCCCAAAGGGCGGGCATGCGCGAGCCCTCACTGCAAACCGGGTCCACAGACGCCAGCCTGCCGCTGAGCCTGGGCTTGCCGGCGTTGTGCGTCGGCCTCACCCGAGGCGGCGACGCCCATACCCACGCCGAGTACATCGAGGTTGACCCCCTGCCGCGCGGGTATGAAGCGCTGCTGCACCTGATCGAATCCAGCTTTCACCTCCACGATTGATTCCGCTCCCCAGCCGCTCGTCGTCGGCTGAGACGGAAGGTCAATTTTGCTCCCCGGCCTCAGCGGGCGGCACGACGGAGGCCGTTACAGTAGCGGTGGCGATCGGTGTCTCGGTTCCCGCCAGCACCGTGAACCGAGTCGAAACCTTCCAAGTCCGACCCAAAAACATCTGGATCTCGTACTCCCCCGGATCCCATCCGGTGTCCGGTTCACATTCCGTGAAGCCGAAACCGCCTGTGCCCCCATCCCAAGGCTGGGTTTCGAGGCACACAATCTCATTTCCCAGGTACCAGATCGCCGTCCAGCGCACCCCATCTTCCAGGAAGTTATATGAAAACGCTGCGAACAATCGGCCTTCGGGGAGTATGAAGACGCCCCGCGGGTTCACCGCCTGGTTGGCGGGACCCAAGCGCGTGCTGACCTGCAGCGGACTGAAGGCGGCATCGGGCGGCGGCGTAACGGTTTCCCTGAACAGAACGGTGATTTGATCCGGCAGCGTGGGGGTGCCGGTGGGCGTAGGCGTGGGCGTAATCGACGGGGTGGGCGTAATCGTGGGTGTGGGAGTGATGCTCGGTGTGGGCGTGATCGTGGGCGTAGATGTGATGGTTGGGGTCGGCGTGATCGATGCCGTCGGAGGCACAATCACGTAGGCGGCCGGTCGCCCAAAGGCATGCACGACGAGGCCCCCCGCCCCTAGAACGAATCCCAAGAGCAGAAGCCGCCAACCTACGGCTACACGATCGCGCCGCAACATGAAGTACGGCAGGCGGTTGGCCTCACGGATCTGGCTCCAGCCGACCCAGACGAAGAACACGAGCCCGCCAAACATCGCAACTGCGATCAGCTGAACGGTCTGATCGATCGTCAAACCGACTCGCTCCCCTCCGCACGCTCCGGCGAACCGCGGTCGCGATCGGCGCCGCCGCCAAACGCAACCAACAATCGAGCGCGGTCGAATTCCGGCAGCCGCACTTTGAACGTGCCGTTGGCGACCTTCTCCCACTCCAAGAGTCGTTCATCCAAGGTAGCCCGCGCCGGCGGCGAGGGCAGCGCCAACCACACTTCCCCATGGCCTAAACGCCCAAGGTCCAGCTCGGCGGTCACCGACCGAGCGCGGACCTGCCAGCTTACCACGGGCGAGCCGCCCGAGAGGTGCAGACTGTCCCCGAGCCATGCAGGTCCACTGGGCTCCGGCTGCACCCGAAGCAGCCGCACTCCATGCCGGGGCACTTTTAACGGCCATGACCGTCCGCCATGGACCGTGACGCTGTGGCGCCAGAGGTCAAAACATACGTACCTCTGCCGCGGCTGAAGGCCCAAACGCTCCGGGCGGACGGGCACAATCGACTCGCGATCGTCCCAGTTAAGGACCGCGACCAGCCACCACTTTCCCAAAGACCCCCTCATGGGCAGGACGAGCCTTTGCGGCCGGGCCTGATCGAACCAGTCAACTACGCGCGCGGCGCGGCCGACGGGCGGCAACATCCGAGCCAACCACTCAAGCCGCTCCGCATCCACCCGATCCAGGTCCTCAGAAGCCAGGTGCGATCCGCCCGAGAGCGCGGCCACGGTCAGCAAACTCTGGACCTCGTATTGTGACAGGTGCGTGTTGCTCGAGCGCAGTAGCAGGCAATCCGGATCGTTGATCCACCAGCGGCCATTCAGTCCGGCACGAGAGAGCGTATTCTGGATCGAATTGCGGGCCGATGGCAGGCCGGTTTCGTGTTCGAAGAAAAATTCGAGCCCCTGATACGCCGGTTTCCAGCGCGCGGCGACGTCCGGGCCCACTCGCATCGTATCGAAGATCCCCACACCCGACCCCAGAGGGCATCCGCAGCCGGACAGCACGGTCTGCTCTCCAGCGGCCTCCCGGATGACCTCGAGGGCGCGACGCAGCGCCTGCGCGCGGGTCAACGTCGGATCGTGACGGCGGCCCGCCAGCGCGCCGGCGTACAAAAAATCGAATTTTAGATAGCGAAAACCCCAGTCATTCACGACCGTCCGAATGACTTGGCGGAGGTGATCGAGCACTTCTGGATGGGTGACGTCCAGCGCCACGAAGAACGTTCCCCAGTTGTAACCCGCCCGCACCGGTCGCCCGGTCCGTCCCCGCAGCAACCAATCAGGGTGTTCCCGCACGACCCGCGCGCGCGGCCGGGCCGCGAACGGGGCCATCCAGATACCGGGGGTGAACCCGGCCGAGTTGATACGTTCGGCCATTTGCGGCATGCCGCCCGGAAATGAAGTTTCGGTCCGGAGCCAGTCGCCGACCATCTCCTGGTATCCATCGTCGATTTGGATGACTTCGAGGGGGAGATCGCGGCGGTGGTCCCGCGCCCAATCGAGGTTGCTTTGAACATCGCTCGACGATACGTCCTCAAAATAAAAGTACCACGACGACCACCCCACCGGCGGGCTCGACGGGACCCGAGCTTCGTTCTCGCGAGCCACCGCCTGGACATAAGGGCCCATTGGGTCCTCGGCGTCGAGTTCGACCGGTTGAAGTGCCGCCCAGTCGGTGGCAAACCGCTCGCCGGGGCTTAGCTGCGCCCCATCGCCGTTCGCGTACAGCCTCAGCGCAGGTGAATCCGGATCGAGGTTTCCCTCGAGGCTGCCGAACGTCCTACGCTCGCTGAGCAGTCCGACCAGAAGCCCAGCGCGGGAGCGCCGATCGGCCATTACGGTGAAGAACTCCGAGTTGCGCCATGCTCGCCCGGGCAGGCGCCTCGCACCCGGGTTCAGGTACATCGGCCGCGTCAACGGACCCAGCCGGGTGCCGGTCACAATGCGCTCATCCGAGACCACGCCCGAAAAGCTCCAGCTCTGCCATCCATCGGACAACCAGGCCAGTTCGGGGATCTCCGAGGCGAATTCGAGCTCGCCGTGGGGCCCATCGGCCTGCCCCGGCCAGATCCACCGCCACCAGTCCGGAGGCGAGGAGTGCGGAATGCGGCCCACTTTGAGCAGGTCGATCTCTGTCAACCGCAATCCATCCGGTCCGAGCGGAAGAATCGCAAGCTTCCACAGCGCCAGCGGGTGCTCACGCGGCAGGGCGAACGTGAACTCCAATTTCATTTCGCCGCCGCTCGTCACACCCCGGATGCGGCCGCACTTCAACGGTCCATGTGCGCTGTTGATGGTTCGGGGCTCGGAGACCTCACAATCCTCAAGCGCTCCCTCCCAGCTCAAGGGCCAACCCGCGCGCTTCCAGCCCACGGCTACGTGCCCTGAGATCACACGCGGCATGCTCGGTTGAGCGAACTGAACGTCCAGTCGTATCGGGTTCTTCGCTATACGCAGTTGTGCATGCTGCGTGGAGAGTTCAAGCATGTCCCACGATCATCTGGACTGGAGAACGACGGTTGAGTGGGGAATCACATATACTGCCGTTGGCGCCCAAGGATCCTGAAGCGGCCGGCGCATCTCCAGAGCGCAGCAGAGGAAGGGAAAGAATGGAAGCGGAAGTCGAATGGGGCGGAGAGCTGAATTTCACCGGCCGAAGCGAAGGGCGGATGCACATCGACCTGCAGGGAGGAGGTCCGCCGGCCGACCAGCGGAGCGGGTTCTCGCCCATGCAGCTCATCCTGGTCGGCATGATCGGCTGCACCGGAATGGACGTCATTTCAATCCTGAGTAAGATGCGCCAGAACGTAACCAGTTTTCAAGTTAGGGCTCAAGCTGAGCAGCAGGACTCCCATCCCAGGGTCTTCTCAACTATTCAGCTCGAGTATATCTTCCGGGGCGCCGACCTGGATCCAGCGTTGGTCGAAAAGGCCATCGGTCTCTCCGTCAATAGGTACTGTCCGGCGACTGCGATGCTGCGCAAGTCCGCCTCCGTTGACTACAGCTATACGATTAGGGAGGAAGGCTGACCTTGGCCGCCAGTCGAGACCGCTCAGTCCTGTGACCGTTCTCGGGGATCGAGGTCGAGCGCGGCCGAGTTGATGCAGTACCGCTTCCCCGTCGGTTCCGGGCCATCGTCGAACACGTGGCCCAGATGGGCGTCGCAGCGGCTGCAAACGACCTCCGTCCGCCGCATCCCCAGACTGTGATCGGGGCGCGAGGCGACGTTCTCGTCAGCTTCCGGCGCGGTAAAGCTGGGCCAGCCGGTCCCTGATTCGAACTTGTCATCCGAGTCGAACAGCTTCGCCCCACAGCACACACAGCGGTAAACTCCCGGGGTCTTGGCCTTGTAGTACTCTCCGCTGAAAGCCGGCTCGGTCCCCCCTTCGCGAGTGATTCGGTACTGCTCCCGGGTGAGTTCCTGCCGCCACTCTTCGTCGCTTTTCTTCACCTTCTCAACCATGACGATCTCCTTCCTATCAAAATCCTTCAGAAACTTCCACGACTTCCGGTAGTGTACCATTCAGTGTCATGCTATCCGACGAGTTTGACGGGTCCGTGACCCCCCTTCCATGAGGCAGCCCACGCCGCGCAGGGTCCTGTTCCCCCTGGGGTTGGGGACCGCGCTGTCGTTGCTCGGAGACAGTACGCTTTACACCGTGCTTCCGGATCCGGATATCGCCGCCCAAATCGGCGTCAGCCTGGGCGCGGTCGGGCTGCTCCTGGGGGCCAACCGACTCGTCCGGCTTGCGTTCAACCCGCTGGCAGGATCACTGTACGACCGCTTCCCGCGCCGGTGGCTGCTGATTGCATCGATGGGGATCGGAACCGTCTCCACCGCCCTTTACAGCCTCTCCAGCGGCGTCGCCTGGGTGCTCGCAGGACGCGTGCTGTGGGGTGCCGCCTGGGCTGGGATCTGGGTCGGCGCCCACGCCATGATTCTCGACATCGCAGACGAGTCAAACCGCGGCCGAATTAACGGCCTCTATCAAGTGTGGTTCTTCATCGGGATCGCTGGGACCGCGCTGGCCGGCGGCGCCTTCACAGACCTGGTCGGACTGCGCTCTACGCTGTGGCTCGCCACCGGCGTGACGGGTCTGGTCACGCTATTCTGGATCGGCGTGCTGCCTGAGACTCGGCCGCCCGCCGCGCCCGATGAGAAGCGCCACCGGGCGTCCAGGGAGGGCTATCCGTGGCGGGAGGCGCTGCCAGCCGCAGTCCCCTACTTCGCAGTGCGTCTCGCCACTGCCGGCGTTCTGGCCGCAACCACGATCTTGTGGCTGGGCCGCTTCTTCGAAACGGGGTTCGCCATCGGTCGATTGACGATACCTCTGGCGACTTTCACGGGGATGTTTGTGGCTATACGCACTCTGATCAGCCTTGCCGGCGCCCCGCTCGCCGGCGCGGTCTCGGACCGCTTGCGGCGGCGCTGGGGGGTCATTTCCGTTGCGCTGGCTGTCGGAGCGGCCGGTCTGGCCGGCATGAATCTGGATCGATTCCTCTGGGCGGGGCTGGGCGCGCTGCTGGTGGCACTTTCCGGTCCTGGAATCCAGGCGCTGGCGCCGGCGATCATCGGAGATCGCCTCTCCGTCCAACGACGCAGCCGGGGGCTGGGCGTCGTTTTCAGCCTGGGGGATCTGGGCAGCGCCATCGGTCCCCCGCTGGCATTCGCGCTGATCCCGTCATGGGGGTTGCAGGCTGTGTACTTTGGCGCCGGAGCGATTTTGCTGACGGGCGCGTTTTTCAGCGCGGTCCAGGCCGCCGGTGAGGTCCCACTCACCCACGATCAGGGAGCTCGTCTGCCCGCTGGGGATCGGGCTGTTGAGGTCGTTGAAGAGTGAGGTGAGTGAAGTGATAGAGAATCCGACCGCCGTCAACCCTCAGCGTGTCGTTGCCCTTCGCAGTACGACCGTTCTCGGATTGGGCCGTCCACGTGAACTGCCGTGTGTTTCCCTGGGCGGCCTTGCTTTCAATCTCAAATTGTGCCTTGGGCAGAAGTTCTCTCAGCAAAGTCCGGTACCAGGCCCGGATGGCTGGTAGACCGACCACCGTACGGGCCGCGGTCACGTGGGCCGCGTTCTCCCGGTACAGAGCAGCGACGTCCGCCGGGTCGTCCTGATTGAGGCGCCCCACGAGCTGCTCGGGCATGTCGGCGATCTCCGGTTTCTCCTGCCACTCGTACGAGGCCACCGCTTCGAACAAATCGAGGTGCTCCTCCCGAGTGGCATAATCCCAACTCCATGCATTGGCGCCTTCAAGCCCCGAATCTTTAGCGCGCTGAAAAAAGCGCTGGATTTCCTCCGGCGTCGGCTTCCAATCCCCGCGGGCGTACGTCGGTGCTGTGGGAATCACGGGGCGCGCGTTCTTGAGCTGCATGTACTGATCCACGGAACGGAGCAGCTGCTCCTCCGGGTTGTGCTTCTGCTCGAAATAGACCTGCGGCATGGCGTAGTCGCAGTACTCCAAGAACGCGTCATAAGGGAGTGAGCGGTGGACCCTCGGGTAGCGATAGCTGCTCAGCGCCATCGGCAGCTCCGGGAAGGCCGAACGCAGCTCGGACATGTAAACATGGGCGGCGCGCTCCTTTGACCACTCCCGATATTCGTGTTCGGCGTCCACGACAAACCCCTCGACACCGAGCTCACTGATGCGTTTGATGCCGCGTTCGGCCTCGGTCAGCGGTCGATCGCCGCGGACATATTGCCATCCCCACACGATCACGCCGATATCGCGCAGAGCTTTAGCAACCGGCGGGACCAAATCCAGCTCCCGCTCCTCGTCTACGTTGTAGTCCCAGTACCCTCCGTCGGCGATCTTGATCAGCACGTGCGACAGCCCGGCGCGCCGCGCCCGATCGGCGATGCGTGCCGGATCCGCCCCGTCACAGTAGGGCAGCTGCCACATGTAGTAACCTTTGCCGAGCAGTGTCATCCCCCCGAGGGGTGCAAGTTCTATGCCCTTGGCGCCGATCGTGTCAGCTTGAAACTGACGGGCTGCGGTGGGGGAAGTGATTGGTCAATCAGGATCAGTCCCTCATCGGTTCCAGATCACCAAGTTGATACTGCCCGATGCTCTTCAAGGAGCCCGTCGAAGTGCAAGCACTATCAAGTCCAGCCTCACCCAAACGCCCCTAACGGTCTGAGCCTGTCGAAGACCGCAAGTGCAAGTCATCCTCAGCCTCACTATTCATTCCCCGCTCGCCGACTCTTCGACAGGCTCGGAGTGGCTCGCTCCTTTCGGAGTGTTCGCAGTTTCATGTGAAGGCTCATCGGGGCGTCGCTGAAGGGCTTAGGGTCTCTAGGAGGAGGTGCGATACCAACTCCTTCCTGACGCAAACGCCCCTAACGGTCTGAGCCTGTCGAAGACCGCAAGTGCAAGTCATCCTCA
>CAZFCJ010000016.1:35833-45537 GCA_964517315.1 uncultured Anaerolineaceae bacterium
GCCTCACTATTCATTCCCCGCTCGCCGACTCTTCGACAGGCTTAGGATTACCCGGTCAGCCGTCGTCCTCGCGCAGACGGCCCGCGCGGCGCAAGGAGTCTGGCCCGTATTTGTCGCGGATCTCATCCACCGCCTTGAGCAAGCGCTCGTCCTGCTGCCAGGACCGGTCGAACAGCTCGAGCTGCCGTACCGGTGGGCCGAGATCGGCGACGCCGACGCCCAGTAAACGCACCTTACGCCCCTGCCGCCAGACGTTGTGAAACAGTGAGCGAGCGGCGGCGAAAATCTCGCCGTCCTGATCGGTGGGATGGGATAGCTGCTTCTGCCGCGTGAGCGTCGTAAAATCAGGCCAGCGCACCTTGATTTTTACGGTCGTGCCCGCATAGCCCTCGCGACGCAGGCGGGCGCCTACCCGTTCACTCAATTCGAGCAAGGTCCCCTCCAGCGCCTCGCCGTCGCCAATGTCCGCTGGAAACGTCGTTTCGGCCGACATGGATTTGGGTTCGTATTCTTCGACCACGGGCCGCTCGTCGACGCCTTTTGCGCGCAGTGCAAGGTCCGCTCCGCGCTCACCGAATGCCGCGCGCAGTCGGGCTTCCGGCAACCGGGCCAAGTCGCCGATCGTATTCACATTGAGACTCCCCAGAGTCTGCCGCGTCTTGGGTCCGACCCCCCACAGCATGTCCACGGGGAGCGGACCCATGAAATCGGCCTCCTCTCCGTTGGGCACGACCACCAGGCCGTGCGGTTTGCCCACGTCGGAGGCAATTTTTGCCACCAGCTTGTTGCTCGCCACGCCCCAGGAGCTCGGCAGACCCAGATCCTCTTCCAATTCTCGCTGCAATTTTCTCGCCACCTCTTCACCCGGGCGCGGATCCTCCGCCAGGTCCATAAAGGCCTCGTCGATCGAGAGCTGCTCCAGCGCAGCCGCCTCCCTGCGCAGTCGCTTCATCACCCTCTTGGAATATGAACGGTAGTTCCCGCGGCTGTGACCAACAACGATCAGATGGGGGCACAGGCGCAGGGCCTGGGCGGTGGGCATGGCGGAGTGGATACCGTACTCGCGGGCCGGATACGAGGCCGAGGCGACTACGCCGCGGCCCTCCGCGCTTCCGCCCACCACGAACGCTTTGCCCTTCAGATCCGGATCGAGCAACATCTCGACCGAGCAGAAGAAGGCGTCCAGATCCATGTGCAGAATTGTGCGCGCCATATCTATCGACAGTCTACGCCCGCTCGCCTATACTCTGAATGCATAGCAAGGAGGAAAGCATGCGAACCTGCAGTGTGTGCAAAGCCAGGTCTCCCGACACGGTCGACGCCTGCGTGAACTGCGGCAGGGATCTCGACCAGCTTTCTGAATCCGCGGTCACGCTGGCCCGCTTGAAGGCCAACCCGCGCGTCGGGACCATCCGGGTGATCCCCCACGGGGACTGCTGTCCAACCTGCCGAGCGGCTGAGGGGGAATGGGAGAAGGACCGGCTCCCGGACCTCCCCATCCCCGGCTGTTCGCATCCGCTGGGCTGTCGCTGCTTTTACGAGCCCGAGCTGTTGGAGATCTATCCCTAGTCGCGGGCCAACCCCGCCAGCACTTTCCGCGCCAACCCAAGCGCCTGCTCCTTGCTGCTGACTTCGCCAGCCGCCTGAGCTTCACGGATGCGCTCCAACAATTCACCGATTTCGGGTCCCGGGCTCAAGTCTAGCGCCTTCATCAGCTCATCCCCGCGCACAAGCGCGGGCGGGTCGAGCAGTGAGGTGTCACCTTCAAAATAAGGCCGCAATACCTCCCTAGCACGCTCGACCAGCGCCTCCCACGCCTCCGGGTCCGGCGGCCCGGAGGAACGGCTGAGAAAGCGTGACAGAGCCAGCATCACCACCTCAACACCGGCCTCACCCAAGCGGCGAAAATAGCGATACAGGGCCCGTCTGTCGCCCTCGGGAGGCAGCCAGTCTCCATCTTGGCCCGTGTCCTCAGCGATCTTGTCCAGATGCCGGACCTCAGCGGTGCTCAGATGCAGCTCCTCAGCTCGTCCGGCGAGCGTTCCCACGCCCTCTCGACGTCCCCGTCCCACATAGAGCGCAGCCAAGATCAGCAGCGATCGGCGGGGCCGTCCTACGCTCAACTCCTGGTTCAGCTCGGCCTCCAGGTCTTCCCGAAACCTCCCCAGGCGCAGTGAGGCCTGCCCCAGCGTCATATCGGCGGCGGTCTCCTCGACGTAGGTACCGACGATGGCACCCATGATCGCCTCCAAGCGGCGCAGCAGGTCGAACGCGGCCAACCGCGGCTGGGACTGAGCGTCGCCCTCAACCGCAGGGGCCAGCTCGGGCAGCACGTCGCCCAGCAAATGCAGCTGGTCCAGGACCCGCAGTGGGCGCGAGGGCCGGCCCGATCCCAAGATGTGGAACAACTCGTCCCGAACCCGCTCAACGGAGACCCGGCCAAGGCCCGGCTTGGCGCCGGGAATCCCCGTAATCACGGTCGCATCCAGTTGAAACTCCAGTTCGGCGGCCAGTCGAACGGCCCTCAGCGCCCGGACGGGGTCATCCTTCAGCGCCCGGGAGGTGCAAAGCCGCAGACGGCGGTCCTTCAAATCCTGGAGACCACCGGTGGGATCGATCAGCCCCTCGCTGACCTCGGTCAGCTCCAGCGCCATGGCGTTCACGGTGAAATCTCGTGACCGGAGGTCCTCGTGAATCGACGTCCCGCGCAGGGCGGCGAAATCAAGGCGCCGCCAAGCGCTGCCGTTCTTCCGGGCGACGACCCGGCCGGTCCCCCGCTTGGAATCGAGCGCGAAATAGGCGCCCTGAAGGGCGTCGGCCACGGCGCGCGCCAGGTCGAGCGCGTCGTCCGCAACCGCGAAGTCAAAGTCGACCGTCGGCCGTTCCAGGAACCGATCGCGAACCGCCCCACCGACCAGCCATACTGCACCGTCTCCGGCCTGGGAGCGCACCGTCTCCCAAACCTCCGCCGGAAGAATGTCACGGATCATATTTTTGAGCCCGAATCAGAGGGAGTCGGTGATGTAGTCGGACTTAACGACGCCCACAAAGGGGAGGTTGCGGTAATACTCATCCAGGTCGAGCCCGTAACCGAACACGAACTTATTGGGGATTTCAAAGCCGCGATAGTCGACCGGCACGTCCGCTTCCCTGCGCACGGATTTGTCGAGCAGCGCGCACACCCGCAGGGAATTCGGTTTGCGCGTGCGCAGCACCTCGAGCACCGAGGCGATCGTGTTGCCGCTGTCGATGATGTCCTCCACGAGCAGGACGTTGCGACCTTTGATGGAGGTGGTCAGGTCCAGGGTGATCCGCACCTCACCCTGGCTCATTCGCACCCCGGCACCATATGAGGATACGGCCATGAAGTCGATCGCGTGGGGCACGGTGAGCTGTCGCATCAAATCGGTCAGGAAGAGGACGCCGCCGCGCAAAATACAGATGAGCAACAGCTCCTTTTCCTTGTAATCACGGCTGATTTCCTCGGCCATCACTTTGATGCGCGCCTGCAGCGTCTCCTCGTCGATGAGCACTTGCTCGAGCAGCTCCTCGTACGGGGGAACCGGTTTCATGCGCGCGGCACCTCGTGGTGCTCGCGGCAGCGGGCCTCGTACAGCTCGCTGGCCCCGACGACCACGATGGGATCGTCATAGTGAGCCGGCTGGCCGTCGATCAAACGCTGGGTGCGGGAGGCCGGACCGCCGCACACCATGCAGATCGCGTGGAGTTTGTCCACCCTTTCCGCCTGGGCCATGAGCGCCGGCATCGGTCCGAACGGTTCGCCCCGGAAGTCGGTGTCCAAACCGGCCACGATGACCCGCACGCCGTCGTCTGCGAGCCGCTGGACGACCTTGGTGACTGCGTCATCGAAGAACTGAGCCTCGTCAACGCCGACCACCGTGCTGTCCCTTTCGAGGATGTCCAGCAGGTCGTCCGCCGATTCCACCGGCGCGGCTTCGAACTCCGAGCCGGCGTGTGAGGTGACCTTACCATCCTCATAACGGGTATCCATCCGGGGCTTGAAGACCTGCGTCCTTTGCCTGGCGATCCGGGCTCTGCGCAGCCTGCGAATCAGCTCATCGGTCTTCCCGCTGAACATCGAACCTGTGATCACCTCGACGGCCCCGCGAGTGTGGCGCATCAGGGTCGGCTTCCTCCCTCATGTAGATCACGGCAAATGGAAAACGGGCGGGGTCGATATCACCCGCCCGTAGTCTACTCCCAGCCAGCGCGCCGGGCAACCCGCCGGCCTAAATGTCGGGCTCTGCGGCGGCCTCCGGCAGCTCGTAACCTCGGCGCTTGAGCGCACGCTTGATGTCGGCCAGACTCTTGCGGCCGAACCCGTCGATCTCCAGCAGGCCGGAGTCGCCCTCTTCGAGGCGCTCCAGCACCTGGCCAACGATCTCGATGTCCTGCTTGCCCAGCGTGGTCTCGATACGCGAACCCAGTTGCAGCTCCGTGATCGGCAGCTCGGGCGAGACCTTGGCCTCTTCCTGGGCTCGCTGCTCCTCCAGGTACTCCTGGCGGGCCTGAAGCTTCTTATAGAAGCGGTCGACCTGACCCTCGGTGTCCACAATGCGCTGTTCGCCCGTAAAGAACGGATGACACTCCGAGCACACATCGGTGTGGATTTCTTCCACTGTGGCCCCCGTGGTCCAGGTGTTGCCGCAGGCGCAGATCACCTTGGCCTCGGGATAATACGTCGGGTGAATATCTTGCCTCATCGCACCCTCACCTTGCCCCCCGCTGGTGCCGCGTACGCCCCGAGCGGGGGAGCTCAAAATCGATCGAGTTACCTTTGGGAGTTTGCCCGGTCAGTCCGGAATAACGCTGACCTTCTTGCGCCCCCCGCGCGCGTAGCCGAACGACACGACGCCGTCGGCGGTCGCGAACAAAGTGTCGTCGCCGCCGCGGCCGACGTTCATGCCGGGGTGAATCTTCGTCCCGCGCTGCCGCACGATAATGTTGCCGGCGCGCACGGACTCACCGCCGAACTTCTTTACGCCGAGGCGCTTGGATCGACTGTCCCTTCCGTTGCGGCTGGAGCCGCCGCCCTTCTTGTGTGCCATACTGTCCTCACCATCTACTTCAGTGTACCCAATCTGGGGTAGTGCGCCTAATCGTTCTCCAGAGCGGAACGGATGGCTTCCCTGAGATCTTTGACCAACACGTTTCCGCCCGCGCCCGAACCTTCTTCGGGCATGACTCCCAATTCCTCCGCCAGCGCCGCGAGATCGGCCTTGAGCATCGAATCGAGGTCGACATCCTTCAGGTCCTTCGGCTTGGCCTCGGGTTCCTCCGGTTCCTCGGCCTTGGGTTTTGCGCGCGCTTTCTTGCCGGCCGGGAATTCGATGGACTCAATCGCGACCCGAGTGTACGGCTGCCGATGGCCCTTCGTCCGCTTGTAGCGGATCTTCGGTTTGAACTTGAAGACCAGGATCTTCGGCCCCTTCACTTCGCCCACGACTCTGGCCTTGACCTTGGCGTCCTTCACGTAAGGGGCGCCAACCTCGACGTTTCCATTATCCGACGTCAGCAGCACTTCCTCAAAGGTAATATCTTCGCCGGCCTCGACCGACATCCGATCGACGTCGACGCTCGCCCCTTCGCGAGCGACGTACTGTTTGCCGCCGCTCTCAAACACCGCGTAACTCATTTCTCTCCTCCGCTTCGCTTCGCCGACGGTCCCGCGCCTCTCACACCGGCCGCCGGGGAAGTGGGGATTCAATGAACCGCCCCACCCAACCTCGGCGGGGCAAGCTCATGGATTATAAGCCCAGTAGGGCCGGGCGTCAACGGCCGCCTGGGGGCCGGGCGCGCCTCAGTCGGCCGCCACGGTCTCCGGCTCGGCCATCTCCTCCTCGGCCGTGTCCTCTTCTTCCTCGAGCTCGTCAAGACGTTCGTCGTACAGCACCTGTTCTTGGCCCGGGAACCCGGTCCCGGCCGGGATCAGCTTGCCGATGATCACGTTTTCCTTCAGGCCGCGCAGGTGATCGACCTTGCCCTCGATGGCCGCGCCCGACAGCACCTTGATGGTGTGCTGGAATGAGGCCGCCGACAAGAACGACTCGGTGTTCAGCGAGGCCTTTGTGATCCCCAGCAGCACCTGGGCAACCTTGCCCGGCTGCTTGCTCTCTTCGATCATGCGCTCGTTCAAGCGCTGGACGAACAGCCGATCGACCAGATCGCCGGGCAGCAGCTGGGTGTCTCCCGGATGGGTCACCTGCACCTTCGAGAGCATCTTGCGGATGATCACCTCGAAGTGCTTGTCGTTGATGTTCTGACCTTGCGACCGGTAAACCTTCTGCACCTCGGTCAGCAGGTAGAGCTGAGCCGCGTCCTTGCCCAGGATGCGCAGGATACGATGCGGGTTCAGGGAGCCCTCGGTGAGCTGCGTCCCAGCTTCGATTTCGTCGCCGTCCTCGACGAGCAGGCGGGCGGAGGCCGGGATTTCGTATTCGGCCTCGTCGACCTGGTCGTAGGAGATGGTCACCACCCAATCATCCGAGACGCTGACGCGACCGCCATGGCTGGCGCGCATCTCCGACTCGCCGCGGCTGGCGATCAGATCGCCCTCCTCCATTTCGGTCCCGTCCTCGGCCTTCAACGACCAATTGCCGGGGACGTCGTACTCGTCCCGAATAACCTGGCTCTTGTAAAGGTGCACGATCCGCTGGCCGTCTTGAGTCTCGGGCTCGTGGATGTTCACCGTCCCGGCGATGTCGGCGATCATCGCCTCGCCCTTGGGCTTCTTGCGCGCCTCGAAAAGCTCTTCCACGCGGGGCAGACCCGTCGTGATGTCGCCGCCCGCGGCCACACCGCCGGTGTGGAACGTTCGCAGCGTGAGCTGTGTGCCCGGCTCGCCGATCGACTGGGCGGCGACGATGCCGACCGAGGCGCCCAAGTCGACCATACGGCCGCGACCGAGGTCCATCCCGTAGCAGTGCCGGCACATGCCGAACTGCAGCTCGCAGGTCAGCGGCGATCGCAGATAGACCTCGTCGACGCCCGTTCTGTCGATGCGGCGGGCCTGATCGACCCCGATCATCTCGTTGCGATTCACGATGAGCTCACCGGTCTCGGGATCGCCGATGCGTTGGGCCGCCACCCTGCCGACGACGCGCTGGCCGAAGTTCTGACCGGCCACGTCGTCACGGCGACGAATCCAGATGCCCTCTTCGGTGCCGCAGTCGTCGGCGTTGATGATCACATCCTGTGCCACATCGACCAGGCGCCGGGTCAGATAGCCCGCGTCCGCGGTCCGCAGCGCGGTGTCGGTCAGGCCCTTGCGGGCGCCGTGAGTCGATATGAAGTACTCGAGCGTGGTCAGGCCATCCCGGAAACTGGAGCGGATGGGAAGCGGGATGATGCGACCCGCGGGGTCGGCCATCAAGCCGCGCATCCCGGCCAGCTGTGCGATCGGACCGAAACCGCCCTTGGTGGCGCCGGAGATCGCCATCGTGCTCAGGTTGCCGGCGGGGTCCATATCCTCCTTGACCGCGCTGCCGACCTGATTGGTCGTCTCCTGCCACAGCTCGATAATGCGCTCGGTTTGTTCCTGCTCGGTCAGAAGACCGCGCTGGTAATCCTCCCGCACGGCCTCCGCTTCCTCGAGCGTCTGCTCGATGATGTCCTGTTTCGAAGGCGGCACGGCGATATCCGAGATCGCGATGGTCGTGCCCGAGCGGGTGGCGTACTTGAAGCCGATGTCCTTGATGGCGTCGACGACTTCCGGTGTGCCCTCCTCGCGCAACAGCTGATAGATGTTGCCCACCAGGTCCTGAATGTTGCCCTTTTCGAGCACCCAGTTGACGAACTGCAGTTGCTCGGGCAGGACCTGATTGAACAGCACGCGCCCGACCGTCGTCTCGATGATCCGCCTCTCGGGCTCCTCCATGCGGACGCCGTCCTCGTCGTACCAAGTCTCGGTCTGCACTTTGATCGGCGTGTGGACCTCCACCTGGGCCAGCTGGTAGGCCACGTCGACCTCATCCAGGTTGGCAAAGGCCCGACCGGCGCCCTTGTGCTCCTTGTCCTCCACCTCCATGGTGAGGTAGTAAACGCCCAGCACCATGTCCTTCGTTGGGCCGACGATGGGCTCACCGTCAGCCGGCTTGAGCAGATTCTTGGAGGAGAGCATCAGTTCGCGGGCCTCTTCGACCGCCTTATGAGAAAGCGGCAGGTGCACCGACATCTGGTCCCCGTCGAAGTCGGCGTTGAACGCCGCGCACACCAGCGGATGAAGCTGAATGGCCTTGCCCTCCACGAGCACCGGCTCGAAGGCCTGAATGCCCAGGCGGTGCAGGGTCGGCGCCCGGTTGAGCAGCACCGGCCGCTCCTTGATGACCTCCTCAAGCACCTCCCACACCTCGGGGCGTTCGCGCTCGATAATGCGCTTGGCGCCCTTGACGTTGGCGGCGAAGTTGTAGGCCACGAGCTTCGAGATGACAAACGGCCGGTACAGTTCGAGGGCCATCGTCTTCGGCAGGCCGCATTGGTGAATCTTGAGGTGCGGCCCGATCACGATAACGGAACGGCCCGAATAATCGACGCGCTTGCCCAACAGGTTGCGGCGGAAGCGGCCCTTCTTGCCCTTGAGCATGTCGCTCAACGACTTCAGCTCGCGCCGTCCGCGCCGGGATAGGGCTTTCCCCCGCTGCGAATTGTCGATCAACGAATCGACCGACTCCTGCAGCATCCGCTTTTCGTTGCGCACGATGACATCCGGCGCGCCCAGCTCGACCAGCCGCTTCAGCCGGTTGTTGCGGTTGATCACTCTGCGGTAGAGATCATTCAAATCGGAAGTGGCGAAGCGGCCGCCGTCGAGCTGCACCATCGGCCGCAAGTCGGGCGGAATGACCGGCAGCACCGTCAAAATCATCCACTCCGGCTCATTGCCCGAGCGTCGGAAGGCCTCCACCACCTTCAGTCGCTTGGTGGCTTTCTTGCGGCGCTGCTTGCTGCGGGTGGTGCGGATCTCCTCCCACAGCTCCTCGGACATCTTCTCTAGCTCCAGGCCCTGCAGGATCTCGTAGAACGCCTCGGCGCCCATGTCGGCCCGGAAAACCTGGCCCCAACGCATCTTGAGCTCGCGGTAGCGGCTTTCGCCCAGGAACATCATCTGTTTGATGTCCTCGAGCTCCTCGCGATCGCGCATCAGCCGCTCGCGGGTGCTCTCGCCCTCCTCGTCCACGGCATCGCGGACCTCGTCGAGCATCGTCTCGGCCTGCTCCTGGACCTCCTCGATCTCTTTCTCGGCGTCGGTCAAGTCCTTGTCCCGCTTGTCCTTGAGCTCGGCCTCGACCTCGTCAAGGTGCTCCTTGACCGCCTCCTGGACGCGGGTGATGTGCTCGTTGGAGATCTCCTCACCCTTGTCGGCGATCAGGATGTCAATTTCCTTCAGATGGATGGGGGCGCGTATCTTCGTGCCGATCTTCCCCTTGAGGTCGGCCTCGAGGCGCTGACCTTCCTGGATGACCGGCTCGATCTTGGAGCCGACTTCCTCGTCGTAGCGCTCATTGATCTCCTGCTTGCGCGCTTCCAGCTCCTCGATCCGCTCGTCCCGATGCGTCTCGATCGTTTCGATTTTCTGTTCGCGCGCCTCGATTTCTTCCTTCTCGACGCGTTCGATCTCTTCGTCGAGGCGGGTCATCGCCTTCTTGCGGGCGTCCTCATCGACGTGCGTGACGATATACTGTGCGAAA
>CAZFCJ010000017.1:0-8037 GCA_964517315.1 uncultured Anaerolineaceae bacterium
CACGGCAGATTGCACGTGTGGTGGCCGCCTACGGCGCTCGTACAGGAAAGCGTTTGGAAAGTTCCGCAGCCATTACCGGTTCCAGCCTAGTGTGCCGCAAGAGCCGCAGGACAATCAAAGGCGCGGGATCTATATGTGGGTAGAGAAGACGGTAGATGATGCTCTAAGAGGGCCCGGCCGCCGGGTCGCCGGGGCGTTCTGTTCGTTCCTCGTCAACCGTTGGAAGATGACGGATCTACCGGGTTTACGTGGGATCCGTCTACGCGAAGTCCAGTCAAGAGCCGAGCCCCAGGGAAGTGGCTGGCAGGCGCTCCGCCATCATGACGCCAGGTGGCGTCAAGCTTTCATCACGAGGGTGACCTTGCGCTAGTCGTCTGTCCCGTTCGGTGCCCCCACTGGATCGTCGATCCCCGCCAACCCGTTGATGATCAGGCCCTCGAGCACGAGGGCCACCACCGCCGCCATGAGCACAGCCAGGTGGAGGGGGGCGGTGATGATGCCGAGGCTGACGATGAGCGTGGTCGCGCCTGCGGGCGGGTGGGGGACCTCGAGCCAGGCCATGAACCCGGAGGTAGATCCCGATGAGTTGACTTGGCGCAAGTACCCCACGCGCTGAATAGGTTCAGATACACGCGCTTGACGCCGCTGGGGACATTCCATATACTTGGTGGGCAATCGAATAACATTCGAAAGGCCTTGAAGGGGACGAGTAGGCGTCGAAGCGACGGTCCAGAGAGCGGGGTGAGGTGAGATCCCGCCCGAGCGCCGACACTGAATGGACCCCTGAGCTGCAGGGCGAACGCGGAACTATACGTCATTAGCCTGAGCCGGAGACGCCACCGTTACCTGGGCGCTGGGTATACACAGACATGACAGGAAGCTGTTGTACCCGACTGAGCGAGGCTGGTCCTGCTTCATCCGTCGCCATCGCCGACGGATTTTGTCTTTTAAGGGGCGGACCCGCCTAACTAAGGTGGCACCACGGGAGCCCTCTCTCGTCCTTGCAGATGGGAGGGGGCTTTTCTATATCAGGGTCGTGAGGAATAGAGGCTCACGCTGCGAGAGAAATTTCGCATGGCAAGACGAACGCAAGCAGCGGGCAGGCTGGCGCCGGACTTTGATGTGCCAATCGTCGTTTATCTCGAGCTCGCGGAGGAAGGACCATCTATCCGGTTTGAAGCCGTCGCCAACGGGCTGGCAGGCTCGCCCGGCGAAGAAGCTGTCGATCACTTTGGGCCGCTAATGGTGCTGCCCCGACGGAGTTTCAGTCCGGCTTGAGATTGGGAAGAGGGGGGAAGGAGGGATCATGTTGAATGCACATATCGCCAGGCTGGTGGACGGTGACGACTTGACGGCCGAGGAGGCTGAGGCCGCGATGACGGTCATCATGCGCGGTGAAGCGACACCGGCCCAAATTGGAGGCTACCTGGTTGCCCTACGGATGAAAGGCGAGTCGGTCAACGAGATCGTAGGGAGCGCCCGGGCCATGCGGGCTCACGCCAATCCGATGCCGCAAATCATCAACGGCAGTCCGCTGTTGGACACCGCCGGAACCGGCGGTGATGGCGCGCATAGTTTCAACATTTCTACTGCAGCTGCATTCGTCGTCGCCGGCAGTGGACAAATAGTGGCCAAGCATGGCAATCGGGCAGCCTCTTCAGCCTGCGGCAGCGCGGACGTTCTCGAGGAGCTGGGGATAGCAATCGACCTGTCCCCCGACCAAGTCGCGGCCTGTATCCATCATGTGGGGATGGGGTTCCTCTTCGCGCCACGTTTTCATCCGGCGATGAAGCATGCGATCGGTCCCCGGCGCCAATTGGGACAGCGCACCATCTTCAATCTGCTCGGGCCGCTGACGAACCCGGCCGGCGCGACCCATCAACTGATCGGAGTCTATGATCCCCAGTTGACGACGCCGTTCGCGGAAGTGCTGGCAGCTTTGGGCGGGGAAGCAGCGTTGGTTGTGCATGGACATGGTGGATTGGATGAATTGACGACGAGTGGTCCAAACAAGGTAAGCCATTTGCGGCAGGGGCGTGTGAAGACTTTGACGCTCGAGCCGGCTGAACTGGGTCTGCGGCCGGCCAGTCCCGATGACCTGCGCGGTGGCGATCGGCGCCGCAACGCACGCATTCTGCGCGACCTGCTGTCCGGCGAGGACACCAGCGCACGTAGGGATGTAGTGCTGCTCAACGCGGCTGCCGCACTAGCAACCGAGGACGGCGATGTTAGGAGCGCTCTGTCGATCGCCCGCGAGTCGATTGAGAGCGGGTCGGCATTGGAGAAGCTTGAGCAGCTGAAAGCCTACAGTCAGCGGTTTGGAAGCGACACGGCGAGCTCATGAGCGTCCTGCATGACATCTTTACTTATAAGCGGGAGGAAGTCGCTCGCAAGAGACTTGCTATGCCGTTGGAGCACGTGCGGCAGCGGGCGGCCGAATCACGGCCACCCCCTGACTTCGCAAGCGCCTTGCGTGTTGGTCCAGCCAAACCCGCCTTGATCGCGGAGGTCAAGATGGCCTCCCCTTCGCGGGGGGACATGGCGAGCGACCTGGACCCGCTGCAAATGGCCAAAACGTACCACGACAATGGGGCGGTCGCAGTCAGCGTGCTCACGGATCAGCGATTCTTCAAGGGCCACCTGGATCACCTGAGTTTGATCGCCGATCGGATCCCGGAATTGCCGTTGCTGCGAAAGGACTTCCTGCTCGATCCCTATCAGGTCTATCAGGCGCGGGCGGCCGGCGCCGCCGCCGTGTTGTTGATCGCCTCGGCGCTGCCCGGGCCGCAGCTCAGACACCTGCACGACCTCTGCCGCCACCTTGGGATGGCGGCGTTGGTCGAAATCCACTCGGCGGCGGATCTCGAACTGGCGTTGACTTGCGCCCCGGCACTCATAGGCATCAACAACCGCGATCTGAGCGACTTCAGTGTTGACCTGAACACCACGCACGATTTGCTGCCGGCGGTCCCGCCCGAAGTCTGTGTCGTTTCGGAAAGTGGGATCCAGACGAGGGATGACGTGATTCGATTGGCCGGCCTCGGAGTCGATGCAGTCCTTGTCGGCGAAGCACTGGCGACCAGCTCCGACATGGCTGCCAAGGTGCGTGAGTTGGCCGGGGTGACGCGGAGGTAGGTCGACAAGCTCTCCATGAAGGGGTAGATGCAACTTTGGCTGCTTACGGAACTCAGCGCATGGGGCCGTGGTTGGTGGGATGGATCAGCGGGCGACGTCATCTGGTGAAGTGTGCGATGGATGGCAACCGATGAAAGTTAAGATCTGCGGGTTGA
Source organism: uncultured Anaerolineaceae bacterium (assembly GCA_964517315.1). Classification (GTDB taxonomy): domain Bacteria; phylum Chloroflexota; class Anaerolineae; order Anaerolineales; family E44-bin32; genus DASWJQ01. Next base: position 3,291 of record CAZFCJ010000017.1, read on the forward strand.
CCAGGGTGGAGGATGCGCTAGCCGCGATCGAGGCCGGCGCCGATATGCTGGGGTTCAATTTCTATCGGAAGAGCCGACGCGCCCTCCGGCCCTCCCTCTGTAGGCGGATCCTCAGGGAGCTACACGGGCATCGAAATGGGGTGCTGATGGTCGGCGTCTTCGTAAACTCGACGGTATCCGAAATCAACCGGATTATGAGCAGTTGTGGACTCGACCTGGCCCAGCTTCATGGCGATGAACCGCCAGAGACATTGGTCGCGCTTGAGGGCAGGGCATTCAAAGCCGTCCGACCCCAATCGAGCGCGCAAGCGGAGCGGGCCGTTCACCGTTATTCGAACCTGGGTCCGGAGATGGGCCCGGCCTTGCTTCTCGACGCCCACCAGCCTGGGCGATACGGGGGAACGGGTAATTTGGCCGACTGGACGCTGGCCAAGCAGGTTGCCGGCGATGCGGCCGTGATGCTGGCTGGCGGACTGACGCCGATGAATGTCCGCTCAGCGCTCAACCAGGTCATGCCATGGGGTGTGGATGTGGCCTCGGGTGTCGAGTCGGCACCGGGCTACAAGAATCCCAAGAAGATACAAGAGTTCGTGCGCGTTGTGAGGAGTTTCGAACGGGAGGTGGTGGAAGAATGACCAAATCAGATTCCATGAGGCCTAAATTCGGGGCATTTGGGGGCCAATTCGTCCCCGAGACATTGATGCCCGCGCTGATTGAGCTCGAGTCGGCGTTTCAGGAACTGAAGCAGCTGCCCGACTTCCGTGAAGAACTTGACAGGTTGCAGTCCACCTATGTCGGTAGGCCGACGCCACTCAGCCACGCTCGACGATTGACCGCCCATTTGGCCGGGGCCCAAATCTTTCTCAAACGCGAGGACCTGGCTCACTCCGGCGCCCACAAGATTAATAACGCCATCGGGCAAACGTTACTCGCTCGCCGGATGGGGAAGAAACGAATTGTCGCTGAAACAGGGGCAGGGCAGCATGGGGTCGCAGCGGCGACGGCCTCTGCCTTACTTGACATGGAATGTGTAGTCTACATGGGCACGGTCGATATCGCCCGCCAAGCGCCGAACGTTCTGCGTATGCGGCTGCTCGGTGCTGACGTGCGGCCAGTCGAGGCGGGAACACGAACTCTAAAGGATGCGATCAACGAGGCCATTCGGGATTGGGTCACCAACGTCGAGACTACTCATTACCTGTTGGGTTCTGCTTTGGGCCCGCATCCATACCCGACCATTGTGCGAGAGTTCCAGAGTGTAATCGGCCGGGAGGCGCGCGAACAAATCCTGCGCCAGGTTGGAACCCTCCCCGATCAGTGCATCGCCTGCGTAGGAGGTGGCTCGAATGCGATCGGTCTCTTTCATGGTTTCCGCGAGGACGAGGGGGTAGCGCTGGTAGGAGTCGAGGCGGGCGGCCAAGGAATCGAATCCGGGAAGCACGCCGCCCGTTTCTCTGACCCGACCTTGGGGAGGCCCGGGGTGCTGCACGGGACATATACCTACGTCCTGCAGGATTCCGATGGGCAGATCGCCGGCACGCATTCGATCGCCGCTGGTCTCGACTATCCGGCCATTGGGCCGGAGCACGCCTTGCTGCGGCAAGAGGGGCGGGCGACCTACACATGGGTAACCGACAGGGAGGCTCTCGCGGCCTTTCAGCTACTCGCCCAGACGGAGGGGATCCTACCCGCGCTCGAATCGGCGCATGCCGTGGCCGAGGCAATGCGCAGGGCCCCCGCACTGGATGCCGACCAGATTTTATTGGTCAACCTGAGCGGGCGGGGCGATAAGGACCTCGACACGGTCACCGAAGCGCTCGAGCTAACCGCGGCGTGTGTCGACGGCAACGCAGCTGAGGGGAACGCGTGAGCGGACTAGAGCGTATCGAAGCGTCCTTCCGCTCAATCCGGGCGGCTGGCCGGGCCGCGCTGATGCCCTACTTCACGCTCGGTTACCCGAATGCTGAGTCCTCTATCGAGATCATTGAGGCCATCGCCAGGGCCGGCGCGGATTTGATCGAGCTGGGTATCCCATTTTCGGACCCGCTCGCAGACGGGCCAACTATCCAGCGCTCAACGCAAATTGCCCTGAAGGAGGGCATGACCGTCGCCAGCTGCCTGGATCTGGTGAAAGAGCTGCGAGGCCGCGGCGTAGAGCAGCCGTTGATCCTGATGGGGTACACAAACCCGATCCTGGCCTATGGGATGGAGAAATTCGTTGCCGATGCCGCCGTGGTTGGTGCAGATGGGATCATCGTCCCCGATCTGCCCCCGGAGGAGGCATATGATCTGGAAGTGGCCTGCCGCCACGATCGGCGGGCGTTGATTCATATGCTGGCACCAACGTCTACACCCGAGCGGCTCGCGGCAGTCTCTGAGAGAGCAACGGGGTTCATTTATCTGGTCTCGTTGGTCGGTGTCACCGGCGCCCGGGAACACTTACCTCCCGGGCTGGCGGAGTTCGTCGAACGGGTCCGAGCCCGGACGTCGACGCCGCTGGCCGTCGGTTTCGGTGTATCGACTCCGGCCCAGGTGCGCGCGGTAGGCGCGCTGGCTGATGGTGTCATCGTGGGCTCAGCCTTGATCAACGCGGTCGATGTGGCCGGAGCCGGCCCGGAGACTGCCGGACGGTTCGTTTGCAATCTGCGGGAAGCCTTGGACGCGGTGGAGTGAAGGATGGGTCCCAAGTTCGGCGGCCGCACTTCGATGATAAGGATCTGGAGATCGTGACAAAGCCATCCTTTAGGGGTATCGAGCCCTTTTCCTGCGTTCTTCTTTCTCTTTATCGTTCACACCCGCTTTAATGTCCTGATTGAGCCTGAAGAAATAGTCCGAACGACTTGCCGCGCCGCTCAGCTGTATAACTGCCAATCCCCCTTGGGTCCGGTCCTGCGCCTCCGACGGCGTCTGACAGCCCACGACTGCCGTGGCTAGCCTCTGTCTACCAGGGGACGGAGGGCCCTGGCTTCGGGTGGGCTGACGGTCCTCTTGCTGCCCGGAGAGAGGTGCCTGCTACGTCGACCGGGGAACCGCCTGCCGGGCCACTCATGCTATTCTCTGTCTTGTCCTCGCGGGCCGGGTCTCTTTCGCCTGCGCGAGATCCCGGCCACAGCGCCCCAGGCGCCGGAGTAGAGGGAGAAGGGGCTCCCGATTTGGTGGCCGCCTCCGGGGGCGCCGGTAAGCAGCTCCACTCCATGGCGGCGGTGGGAATTTGGCGACGGCAACATAAGAAAATGAAAACCCTATCACGGATCTTGCTCGGGCTGGTTTCTATTGCGTTGTTCGTTCCCGTATTCATTTTCAGACCCTATTCGATGAATCCTCCTCACCAAATTCCGACGGGTTGGGGATCCCATATGGCAGAGCCGTATCGAGGCGGACCCGGCGAGTCAAATCCCATAGCGGGGGCTCCCATACCGCAGCACCCGTTTCTCGCCAGCACAAACGCGAACAACATGCACGCTGACGCGTATGCATCGGGCGTTCACCCGCGCGGCGGCCCACTCGGTGTAAATCCGCACATCAAGAGCTACGCTCATGGAAGCTTCGGAGGCGAATGTGCATCTGTGACGTTTGACAGTCGCGGAAACATCGTTGCGGTATGTGCAACGCTCAGCGAATTCGCGCTGTTGTTGATCCGTCCTGACGACTTAAAGCCACTTGCGCGTATGAACCTTCCACAACGTGAATCCAACAAATCGCTCAACCTGCGTCGGATCATGTCTGACACATCGGGCGGTGCCTATTTCTTTTTGGATCACAGGGATCGTGCAGTCCTCGTCGACGCGGATCAGATTCTGAAAGTGATCGGTCAACAACGGCAGGATGGAGCGCCGAGCTTCACGCTTGAGAAGCAGTTCGATCTGAGGCCCCTTCTGACTGAGCACACAGGGAGCCAGGATGTCATTACGTCGGTTTTGCCGGATTGGCAGGGCCGTTATTGGTTCATCTCACGCGGCGGTCTCGTGGGCGTCCTCGACCCAAATACAGGCAAGACAGGCGCACTCACGTTACATGGCGAGCAAATTCAAAATGCGTTCGCCGTGGATCGTAAAGGAGTATATGTCGTATCGGATCATGCCCTTTATGGCTTAAGACCGTCCGATGATGGCCTGAGGCCTGAGATTGGATGGCGAGAGGAATATGAGAGGGCGTCTCGGAACAAGACTGGCTCCATCACGAAGGGATCCGGAACGACACCCACACTCCTCGAAGATAACTACGTCGCGATCGCGGATAACGCCGAACCGCGCATCCATGTCCTGGTCTATCGTCGGGAGATGGATGATTTGGAAAGCCGTCAGGTTTGCAAGGTGCCCGTATTCGAGCCCATGGAAAGCGCAACCGAGAATTCGATGATTGGCTTTGGGAACTCCCTCATCATCGAGAACAACTATGGCTACGATTTGTTCATTAACATGACCTTCGGCAGAACCGGGGTGGGCGGCGTGACCCGAATTGACGTGAAACAGGATGGTTCAGGATGTGAGCGAGTATGGCACAACCCCATCATCTCACAGACCACGGTCCCGAAATTATCCCAGGAACACGGACTCGTGTACACGTACAGCAAGGACCCCTCGATTGGATGGGGCGTTGACGCCTACTATCTGTCGGTTTTGGATTATGAAACGGGAGAAACCGTCTATCAGGTCTTCTCGGGTACGGGGGTTTCATACGACAACAACTGGGCTCCCATAACATTAGGGGCGGACGGTTGCGCATATATCGGTGTTGTAAGAGGGTT
>CAZFCJ010000017.1:8137-31110 GCA_964517315.1 uncultured Anaerolineaceae bacterium
CCCACCAAGCCCTGATCCTCGGCCGCGAGCCGAGCTCCGCCGACGTCGTGATCGACAATCCGCAGGTATCCAGGGCGCATGCCCGAATTTTCAGACAGGGTTCCAGCTACCGGGTCGAGGACTTGGGAAGCACGAACGGAACCTTCGTCAACGATCGGCGGATCGACGGCCCACAAGCCCTGGAGGACGGTGACCGCATTCGCTTCGGGGAGGAGGTCGTCGTCCGGCTGGAGCTGTCCGACGCGACACGGGTCAGCAGCTCTGCAGCCGAAGCCCAGCCCAGCCTCTCTGACCCGCGGACGGTCCGCCAGCCGGCGACGGAAGAACGGGCGGAAGGGAAGCGTTCACTGGTTGGCGGCGCGGAAGTCTCCCCCCAATCCGCCCGGCTGGTTGTCCAGACTCCCGATGGACACCGCCATGAGTATGGGCTTAATGCCGACCGCATCACCGTGGGCCGGCTCGACCAGAACGACATCGTGGTCAACGTCCCCATTGTCTCCAGAAGGCACCTGAGCCTGCGAAGGCAGGAAAGGGGATACAGCCTCTCCGTCAGGCCCGATGCGTTGAACCCGGTCTTTATCAATCAAGAACCCGTTCTCGAGCAAATCCCCCTCAGCGACGGGGACGAAATTTCCATCGGTTCCGTCGACGGGGAATGGGGCGTGATCATGCGCTACAGGGGACCCGCCGCGAGCTCGCCGGACCGACCTGCGTCCGCTCCCGGCGAGCAATGGGCCTCAGCGGAGGCGACGCGCCTCCGAGATCCGGGTCAAACCGTCGTCAGGGGGGGCGGCGAGCGAGCCCAAACGGTCATCGGCGAGCCCGAGGTACCGTCGGAGGATGTTCCCCCACAGCTCGTTGTGACCGCATACGGACAGGAGCCCGTGGTCCACAGCCTGGATCAGGATCGGGTTCGGATCGGTCGAGCTCCCGACAACGACATCGTCCTGGACAACCGCTACGTTTCCCGCTTCCACGCCGAGATCGAAAGGCGTGGGGCTGATTTCTACATTGTGCCTTCTCCCGAGGCCGGGAACCCCTTGGTGTTGGATGGAGAGCCGGTCATGGAACCGACCGAACTCACCCACGGGGCCAAGATGCGAGTCGGGGGCTTCGATCCGGTCGTGATGATCTCCCTGGTCTATCTTTCGCCCGCCGAGGAGGTCAGGGCCGAGCGGGAACGGGTCATCCGCTTCGATGAAAGCAAGGTCATGTCGCTTGGGCGCCATCCGGACAACGAGATCGTCCTGGATGCCCCGACGGTATCGCGCTTTCACGCGCAGATCGAGCGAATAGGGAAACGATACCGGGTCCGAGATCTTGACAGCAGCAACGGGACCTTTGTGGACGGTCAGCGGATCCGAGACGAAATTTGGGTCAGTCCCGGCAGCGCCATCCATATCGGCCCGTACCGACTGGTCGTCGGCCATGAGCAGCTCGCCCAGTTCGACGAGAGCGAAGGCGGCATGGCGGTCGAGGCCTACCACCTGAATAAGTGGGTCCGCAAAGACCTCAACATCCTGCAGGACATCTCCCTTTCATTCCAACCGCGCGAGTTCATCGTCGTTGTCGGCCAGAGTGGAGGCGGCAAATCGACGTTGGTCGACGCCTTGGCCGGCTATCGGCCGGCCACGAGCGGGCGGGTGATCGTCAACAATTCGATTGATGTCTACAAGAACTTCAACGCGATCCGCAACACGATTGGCTACGTGCCGCAAAAAGACATTATCCACATGGAGCTCTCGGTCTTCGAGGCGCTCGACTACTCCGCCCGGTTGCGGATGCCGGCCGATACGACTCGGGAGGAAAGGCATCGGCGCATCGAGGAGGTCCTCGAAGAACTCGATCTCGCTCATCGACGCGACACTCAGATCCGTGAATTGAGCGGCGGACAACAGAAACGGGTCTCGATCGGGGTCGAACTGCTCACGAAGCCCGGTTTATTCTTCCTGGATGAACCGACGTCGGGTCTTGATCCTGGCATGGAGACGGAGCTGATGCAGCTTATGCGTCGCCTCGCCGATCAAGGTCGGACCATCGTGCTGATCACCCACGCGACCAAGAACGTGATGCTCGCCGACAAAGTGGTCTTCCTGGCGCGCGGCGGACACCTCGCTTGGTTCGGTCCTCCGGAGGAAGCCCTCGCCTATTTCGACCGGTATCGGAGCGAGAGGGCGCGGCGGACCAAGCCGATCGAGTTCGACGACATTTACAATCTGCTCGACCACGAGGCGTTGGGCAGCGGGGAGGACTGGGCCGATCGGTTCCGTCAGCATGACGCCTACCGACAGTTCATTCCGACCGCTGCCGACGAGCCCAGCGATCAGCCGGGCGTCGTGAAGCGGGCAGCCCAGGGGATCCAATCCGCCCGGAGTCATGTGTCGGCACTGCGGCAGTTCATGATCCTCTCCGCCCGCAGCCTCCGCATCCTGGCCAGGGATCGAGCCACCCTGGGTCTGATGCTATTGTCGGCCCCTTTGATGGCTTCGCTGGATTTCATTCTGGCGTTCGGGGTGGGGCGCGACCTTTATTCCTTCCAATCGGGAGATCTGAACAAGATCATCATCACCCTGACCTTGCTGATGAACACATCGATTCTCGTGGGCGGCTTGTCCATGATGAGAGAGCTCGTCCGCGAGCGTGAAATCTACAAGCGCGAGCGGATGGTGGGATTGAATCTGCCGTCATACCTGTTCTCCAAGCTGTGGTTCGCGCTGGTCGTCGCCCTGTATCAGAGCTTCTGGTTTACTTTGACACGACACGTCGCGTTCGACATGCCCGGTGGGCCAGCGGAGGTGCTCTTCTTCTTCGTCACGGTCTTCCTGCTGGTCACCGCGGGGATGATGATGGGCCTGCTCTCGTCGGCGATGACGCCCAACGCCAACGCCCTGCCCATGATCCTGGTGATGTTCATCCTGCCCCAAGCCGTGCTCAGCGGAGCCCTGGTCCCGCTGCCGGATTTCCTGAGCGCCCCCGCCAACAGCAGGTGGGCCTTCCAGGGGACGCTGGCCATCAGCGGCGTGGGGTCGGACGTGATCGGTGACGCCTGTTGGTCGGACATGACCTCCGAGGAACGAGACGACCTATCGCGTGAATTCAAGGACGAGAACTGCGACTGTATGGGCGTCAACGCGCTGCGCAAGGAGAGCTGCAGTTTTCCGGGACTTGGACAGTATTACGTTGCAGCCATCGACGACGCGGACCCTCCCGAGCCGCAGGAGCCGGGGCCCCAGCCGGAGCCTCCCGAGTTCCCCGAGGAACCCGACCGCCCGGATGACTTCAACGATCCGGAGGCTGTACAGACGTACCTGGATGATTTGGAAACGTACAACCAAGAAGTCGAGCGAAGATTTGAGGATTTCGAACGCGAACTGGAGCAGTTCGAAGAAGCGCAGGACCGCTACAGGGACGAACTGGAAGAGTACCAGGAAGAGCTCGAGGAACTCGAAAGCGATCGCCTCTCCGCGATCGGCTCGGCCGAATCAACGATCGAAATCTACTACGATGATTACAGCTGGACGTTTGTGGATCAATCCGACAGGCGGGCCTATCTCGGCATGCTGCTCAAAACCTGGGGCGCCCAGGTTGGCCTGATTACGATCGGCTTCCTGGCCGTCTTCCTGCTGCAGAGAAGGCGGGATGTGCGTTGATCGGTCATGCCGTTCCCGTCGGGTTGAAAGGCTCCAGACACGCGCAGAACCCAAGGCCACCTCCGGATGCACAGCCTGACAATCAACCGCCCTGCTTTCAGGATGAGCACTCACACCGTGCCTTCTGGCGCGGAACTTCATAACCTTCAGGCCGCCGGTTTCCTTCCGCGAAGGTAATCCTGAGCTTCGCCGAAGGGCTCAGGACAGGCTCCTACGGCTGCCCGTACCTCTCGCCTGACACGCAGCGCCCTTGCGGGCGCTGTTCCCATGAAGAATTGCGCTAATGTGATTGACCAGGGTATACGTGTTGGAGGGGGAGCGGCAACTTGCCGGTGATGAGCCTGTCTGGGCAAAATCTCGAGCGGGCCCGCCGCGCTCGGTTGGTACGAGCATTTCCAACCCGGGCAAGGTATCTCCGCCTGGCCGGAAATGACCCGGAGCACCCGCCACTCACTGGACAGGATGCGCAAAAGCCGGGTCTTGCCGCCAACAGCGTAGGAATTGAGTAGGGTGCAGCTTACAAACGCGCCGATTGAGATGAGGATACCTCGGGGCCGACCTTGGGCCGTGTTGGCCTTCGGCGATGAGCTGGCAGCCGAATCCTCTCGATCTCAGCTCAGAGCAGGCACGGCCGCAGAAACTCGGTATGACCGATCTTCGAATGGGGTCGTTTCATTGATGCAGAAAGCTGACAGCCCATCGTTGCCCCTCTGCAGATCGCCGCGGCGCTCCAAATCCTGTACTTCAATCCAAAAACCCTCTCCTCCTTTCCCGGGAGAGGGTCACTGGGTGGAGTGTGATGAAGTTACTGGAGCTGGACTCGCAGTGTAGATCCGTTGGTCGAGGAGACCAGCGCCTGCTCATGGCCCTGGCTCAGGACCAAGGAGTCGCCCGCACCGAGGATGTGATCCCGGCCGCTCATCGTCAGCCAAGCCTGGCCGGAAATGACCCGAAGCTCACGTCCGTCCCTCGGCAGGCTCTGCAGCTCGCCCTGCCGGATCTTCAGGTTTTCCGCTCCCCGATTGTGGCCGTTGGTTCGGGCGAGAATCCGCTGGATCCGGTCCGTTCTCTGCGTCAACATGATCGGCCTCCTGCCTTGAGTAACTGAATTGTCACCAGTATGACAGCCGGCCGTGAAACTAGCGTATTATTGGCGTTTACGCTCCGTTGGGAGCCTGGGAGTCCCGGAATGTCGCCGAAAATGGATCCGATGGGGGTGAGCGATGAGAGGCTTTGGCGCAGTTAGCGCTTTAGAAATCAAGCTTTTAGGTCGCTGAGCAGTTCTTTCGTCTCCGCCAGCGCCTGTTCGAAGGTCAAACTCTCACCTTGTTTCCAGATTTGTTCGAAATCCGCTTCCGCAAGCGCGGATCGAAGCATTTCGAGGCGGGGCTCGGTCTCGCGCAGATTTGCGGGCCAAACCGTTGCGCCTAGCTCAACGCCGAGGTTCGCCGCTGCGGCGTACAAACGAACCGCATGTGGCGCGTCTCCTCGGTCGGCTGTCGCTGCCGCCAATCCGGCGATGACCTCCACGACGCCTTTGCGATCCTCGAGCGCCTCGGCCACGTTGAGGCTGCGTTGGAAGGATTGGGCCGCGCCTTTGATGTCGTCCCTGGCCAGCGCGCAGTAGCCGAGATTGTGCTGGGCGCTGACGATGTGGGCGCGGAACTGGATGCGCTGGGCCAGTTCCAAACTGTGGCGGTACATTTCCTCGGCCCGCGTATAGTCGTCACGAGAGCGCGCGACGTCACCTAGTCGGTTGAAGCTGCGGGACATGCCGTCTTGGTAACCTGCCTCGTGGTAGATTTCCTGCGCTTCACGGAAATGCTCCTCTGCGCTTTGGAAATCATCCTCGAAGTAAGCGGCGAGTCCAAGATCGCCCACGAGGGCTGCGATTTGGATCAGATCTCCGAGTTCGCGGTAAAGTTGAAGGCTTTCCGTAAATTTTTGCTGGGCGGCACGAGTCCTGCCCCTGTCGAGCAGGACGTGTCCCAAAATGTGGATGGCGTCGGCCGCTCCGATAAGATCATCGTGTTCCAGAAGAAACCGAGAGGCCTCTCGGAGGCTGGAAATGGCTTGGTCGTAATTGCCTTGTCGCCAATCGAGGCGGGCGTCGAGAAGCCTAGCGCGGTGCTTCCACTGGTTTGCTCGCTCGTATCCCTCTACCTGATTGCGTAATGCGCCCGTCGCCTTGGAGGCCGCACTGTACTCACCGAGGCCATAGAGCAGCCTGGCTCGTACAATTTGTGATTGCGCGAACAGGTCCAGATCTTGCTCAGGCGCGGTGTCTTCCAGGCCAGCATCGATCCAGTGAAGGCCCTCTCGAAAGCGGTCGGTGCGAGACCAAAATCGGCCGAGACTCACGGCCAGCGACAGTCCGTCAAGTGCATGATCTGGGTTCAGCCCAGTTTCTAATGCCGCTCGGAAATTATCGATCTCATCTCGCATCTGGTCGAGCCAGGTGAATTGCTCGGGTCCGACGAGCTCCTTTTCCGAGTTTCGAGCCAGGCGCAGATAGAATTTGAAATGGCGCTCCTTCGTCGCTCGCTCCTCGCCCGACTCTTTCAGCTTCTCACGCGCAAACTGGCGGACGATTTCAAGCATCGCATAACGGGTGCCCTCCTCCCGGCCAGCAACGTACACCAGCGACTTCTCGAGCAAACTGGAAAGTGTGGATAGGACCTGACCCTCCGGGAGGATTGATTGGGTCTGTACAAGTGGGTCTGCGGTGATATGTTCGGCGGCCTGAAGCGTCCAGCCGCCGGAAAAGACTGCCAGCCGACGGAACAAGGCTCGTTCGGCTCCCGGAAGCAGCTTGAAGCTCCAGCCGACCGCGCCACGAAGCGTGTGCTGGCGCTCCGGGGCAACTGGCCTACCGCCGGTGAGCACGCTGAGCGCGTTGTCGAGGCGGGCAGCGATTTCTAGCGGAGAAAGCGAACGAACTTGTCCCGCGGCGAGTTCGATGGCCAGCGGAATTCCATCCAACCGGCGGCAGATTTCGGCCACTGAAGCTGCGTTCGTAGCATCCAGGTTGAAGGTGGGCAGCAAAGCGTTGGCGCGCTCCAGAAAGAGCTTGCCTGCCTCGGAGGCCGCGACTTCATCAACCTCATCCGGATCCTGGGGAGGCAGCGAAAGTGGTTCTACGGGGTGCACCACCTCGCCCGGAAGATGGAGGGGTTCCCGCGAGGTGAGCAGCATTTTTAGGGAAGGAGCTTGCCGCAGCCAGTCGGATGCCAGCTGCTGAACGGCTTCTACAAGGTGCTCGCAGTTGTCCAGTGTGAGGAGCAAATCCTTGGGCTGCAGGAATTCGATCAGTCGCTTGAGGAGCGGCTCATCGGCTTGGTCTCGCAGTCCCAGTGTGCTTGCTGCGGCGCTGATAACTTGATCCGAGTCCGTCAGCGAGCTCAACTCGAGCCACCAGACTCCATCGGGAAACTTATTCAACTGATCGCGAGCGAGCTCTTGGGCCAGTCGAGTCTTGCCTACTCCGGCGGGGCCCGTAAGTGTGAGCAGCCGGGAGCTTTGAAGGCGGGAACTCAAGGCTTCGAGAATCTCTCCGCGTCCGATGAAGTCTGTGAGTGGCGCGGGCAGGTTGTGCCCGGGCCGCTGGGCCTCCTTGCGCGGTATGGAAACGGCGGGTTGGTCGGCTGAAATAAGGTCATCGTACGCGGCCTGAGTGTCGGCGCTGACTTCGGCCTCGAGCTCGCTGCGCAGTACATCAACGCAGGTCTGGTAGGCGGCGACGGCACTGGCCCGGTCACCTAGCATTATGTACAAGCGCATGAGCCGCCGGTAGCTCGGTTCGTGGAGCGGATCCTGCCGCAGCAGTTTGCGCACCGTGGCGACCGCTGCGCGCAGCTGACCGGCCGATTCTTGAGCCTCCACAAGCTGCTCAATGGCCTGAAGGAATCGATCACGCAGGCTGTCACGCTCGATCAAGATCCACTCCTCGTAGTGTCCGGGGAGGAGATCGCCTTCGTACAGATCGACGGCATCGGCCCAATCCTGTGCGACGTACGAGCGCTCGAATTGCCACACGTCAACTCGGGTCGGCGCCTCAGGCTTCCAGGCGATCGTCGTGCGGTCAGCCTCCAAATACCTGTCAGGCGAAGGCAGGGCGGACCGCAGCCGGTGGAGATGGTTGCGCAGGTTGGAGAAGGCGTGTTTTTCGGTTGAATCGGGCCAAAAGGTGAAGGCAACGTGGCGGCGGTGTTGGGGCTTGTCGACGTTCAGCACGAGGTACGCAAGCAGTGTTTGCAGGCCACCCGATTCCAGCCCCTCAAGCGGTTCGCCGTCGTGGAGGGTTTGAAATCCTCCGAGAAGCTGTATCTGCAACATCTGACCTCTCCACGGAGCGGGCATCCCAATTACTTTACCCCATCGAGTTTTGCAGAGGCTCCATTCCCTTTGGGGTGACCGTGCAAATGAAGTTCAGGGCTCACAAATCTTGTCAAGTTTGGTTCATATTCCAATCTTGCTCGTTTCACGCAAACTTGTCCAATATGGACGTTTGCCCTGTACGGGTACATCTCCGCCCGGGATTCTCATATGTCAGATACTCACACTCTAATTCAGCAGGTATGGCTTGGAGGTTGCGGGTCGTGGGCCTGACCTCTCGCGGCTGGGAACACACCCTGACGATCCTGCGCGGCAGTGAGGGGCGTGAAATAGCGGCCGCGTTGGCGCCCGGAGCGACAGATCGCGCCGAGCGCCGGGCCCGCATGAGTGCGGAGCCCGGCGCGGCGTTCAATGAAGGGTCCGGCGCGGAGAGTCAATCCCCCGGCTGCGGCGCCAGACCGAGCTGCTGCATCATGCCTTGCAGATCAGCAACGGTCCAATCCCGCTGAATCTGGCCCTCCTTGACCAGGTAAACGCTGATGCCGTGGAAGCTGACCTGGCGCCCGGTGGCGGGGGCGCCGAACAGCTCACCTTTGTGCGTGCCTTCGGAGCGCCAGCGCTGCACCACGCGATCGCCGGAAGCAAAGCTGCCCTCGACGGTATTCTTGAGGTCGGGAAAGGCCCTCCGCATCGCGGCGGCAAACTGCTTGAAGCCCTCGCGATCAGGGTTGACCCCTGGAAATGGATAACCCATTTCAAAGTCGTCGGCCAGATACTCGTCCACCGCGTCGAGATTGCCGCGGGTCCAGACTTCCTGCGCGTATTCCTCTGTCAGTTCGAGGATTTCCTCTTCTTTCATCGTGGATCTCCTTAATCCAATGATCGTGTAATAGGTAGTTCCGCTTGGGATAGCTGATCTCGACGGTACCGCCAGCTCAGCCCTCAAGCCGCAGCGGCGCCGGGCGCCGGTTCCCGTTTGGCCTGCTGAACGAAGGCAAGTCCGGGCACGATAATGATCAGGTGCAGTACGATAAAGCCGATCAGAAACCCCGGTGGGTGGCCGTTGGCGAGCAGCCACACATCGTCAACGATCCCGCGCACCAACTCGAGCCCGATCACAGTCTGAGCGAGGATGATGTTTTGTACCGGCTGGCGTGACGCGACGATCAGCATCACACCGATCACTGCCAGCTCCAGACCGAACATGAACCACGTCTCAACCAGCAGCTCAAATGCTATGCTGTCGGTGAGCGTTGCCAGGCCCGGGTACTGCGAGATGCGGGACTGCGTCGGCACACTAATGGGCGGAAGTGTAGAGATGAACAGGAGCAGGTAAAAGCCACCCACTATTCTCATCCACCATTTAAGCTTGTTCATATGCGCCTCCTACAGGCTTGAGTTGCCATGCACACACCATGGGCCGGCGCTCCCATCGAGAATTCGCTATTGGAAGTTCCCGGCTGGGCAGCCACCCTGTTTGCCGGGCCACGGTGCCGCTGACTACAATGGGCGTGAGCTGTCCGTACATTACACAAAGGCCGTTCGCAGCGCGTCAACGAAAGCGTCAACATGAAGTCCCTCTCCATGGCATTTCTGGGGGAGCCACAGGTCGAGTACCGTGGCAAACGGCTCGGATTCCGCACTCGCAAGGCACTGGCCCTACTCGTTTACCTGAGCGTTGATGGTAGTCGCCATTCTCGCGAGAAGCTGGCGACCTTGTTCTGGCCCGAAGAGGATGGCGAAACCGGCAGACGGCGCTTGCGAACCACGCTGTACTACCTGCGTCAGGCTCTCCGGGAAGTAATCGGGGACGATGCCGCCGCCGATTACTTAGCAACGGATCGCGAGAGCTTGGCCTTCAATTTCCGTGCGCCCTACGAGCTTGACGTGGAAACTCTGCTGCAGGCTGCGGACGAGGATTCCCTCGATCTGCTTCAGTCCGCGGCTGCGGCGTATAGAGGCGATTTTCTGGCCGGATTCGCGGTTGGGGGCGCACGCGAGTTTGACGACTGGGCAGCAGAACGTCGACAGGAGCTGGCGCTGGTCGTAACGTCCGTGCTGCGCCGGCTTGTAGATCGCCTTGAGCGCCGGGGGAGCCGAAATGGCGCGCTGCAATCCGCGCAGCGCTGGGTGCATCTCGACTCATTCAACGAGCAGGCGTATCGGAGACTGATGGAGCTGTTGGCGGCCATGGGCGATCGGGCCGCAGCGCTTGAACGATATCAGGAAATTGAAGATCGGCTTGGGGCGGAGTTCGGCGCCGAACCGGCAGCGGAGACTCAGGCCCTGGCGAAGCAGATCCACGCCGGTGGCATTTTGTCGGCCGGTGCAGAAGCCGAGCCAAGGCGCAGGCCAACGGCCGATAGACTGCCATTCGTCGGACGGGGCGTGGAGCATGAGTCGTTGGTGAAGGAGTTTGAATTAGCGCGCCACGACGGCCCTCGCCTCGTGTTGCTGCAGGGTGAAGCGGGAATCGGCAAAAGCCGCCTGGCGCAGGAGTGGATGCGCTGGGCAAGGGCTCATGGGGCCCATGTGCTCCAAGGGAGAGCGTTCGATTTTGGCGGCCGTCTGCCGTACCAACCCCTGCTGGACGCGGTTCGGGAGGTCGTGACCGACGGGGATCGGATAGAGACGTTGCTTGGGCCAGGTCACCTAAAGGAGCTGGGACGTATGTTCCCTGAGCTCGGGCTGAGTGAATACCATCCAACGGCCGACTGGGAAGAAAAAGGCAGCTCGGGCCGAATGTTCGACGCTTTCGTCAACCTCTTGAATAGCTTATCGCAGGAGCAACCGTTGGTCATCTACCTGGACGATATGCAGTGGGCGGACAGAGGTACCCGAGATCTGCTGACCTTTGCCGCTAGCCGTTGGCAGCAATCCCGGCCTCAGATCCTGATGGTTCTCCTCCAGCGGGATACGGAGGTTGATGCCGCTGCGGAACATGAGGGATGGGTCACGCGGCTGTCTCAAGCTTTACCAACGAAAACCTTGCGTCTAGGTCCACTTGCGCGCAACCAGACCATCACATGGGTCCACGAATTGGCAGGCACGCCGAGGCAGGCCAGCCGGCAAAGAGGCGATGAGGCCGTAAGTTCGGCCCCGCAGCCACCTGGTCGGAACGCGGATACCGACGCTTGGACGGCACTCGGGCGAAGGCTCTATGAAGTGACGAGCGGCCAGCCGTTCTTCCTCACCGAGACCACCAAAGGCCTGCTCGATCGAGGGGTGTTGTCCTGGAGGCGAGCGAAGGACGACTCGTGGCGGATCGGGCTCGGCCCACAAGCGCCGGCTATTGATGAATTGGGCTCGTTGCAAAATTTAGTCGCACCCAGCGTGCGGCAGGCCGTCAGAGCGCGATTGACTTCTTTGACCGAGCCGATGTTCGAGTTGCTGGTCGCGGCGGCCGTCTTGAGCCGCCAGGCGAATTTCGCGAGTCTGTGCTTTGTGGCGGACATGGCCGAGTCGGAGGCGCTGCTACCGCTCGACCAGCTCATTGAAGCCCGGTTGCTCGAGGAAGCCAGATCGGACGCTGATCAGGGCCTCCGCCAGGAGTACGCCTTCAGCCATGACCAGATTCGCCAAATCACCTATCAGGTGGCAGGTTCCGCCAGGCGAAGTCTATTCCACCGAAGGGCTTTTGAACTGCTTTCCGAGCGAGGCGGCTCGCCGGCTGACATGGCCCATCATGGTGAGGCAGCCGGTCTTTGGGAGCAGGCTTGGAAGAACAACCTTGTCGCAGGCCTTGAGGCTTTGGAGGTCTTTGCGATCCGGGACGCCATCCGTTTCCTGGAGCGGGCTCGGTCCCTGCTTGTGGAGCAAAAAGAATTATGGGAGAAGCTCCAGCCCGAGAAGGTGCAGCGGCTTTACGAACGGCTGGGGAGGGCGTACGAAGTTGTAAATGATTGGGATCGGGCAAAGCACGTTTACGAGGAGTTGATTGAGCATGCTGGGCGGGTCGCCAGGCCCGAAGCGGAGGTCTCTGCCAGGCTCAGCCTGGCCTCACTCTCCGTGCAGCAGTTCGATGTGGATCGAGCGGCGCGTATATTGGAAGACGCGATCGAATTGGCCGAAGCCTGCGACGACCAACACGGACTCGCCGAAGCGGAATGGCACCTTGCCACCGTGGAGTACTTTCGCTTCCAGAGGGAGGACGCTCTGCTGCACGCCGAGCGTGCGGTGGAGCTTGCCCGAGCTTGCGCCGACCCGGAACTGATCGCCGGCAGCCTGAACTCACTTGGCTACGCGCGTCAGGGTCTTGCGCGATGGTCCGAAATTGAACCCCCTCTCCTCGAAGCCATCGAGTTATTCCGGCAGCAAGGCAATCGGGCGATGGAAATTGACAGCGAGCTGATGCTGGCTGTCGGTCGAATCCATCTAGCGGATCCAGGAAGTGCACTGGACATTGCCGCCCGTGCGGAAGGCAAACTGATTGACGCCGACAACCCCTGGGGCGAAGCGAACCAAGCCTGGGTTCAGGCGACGGCGCTGCATGAATTGGGTCGCTATCAAGAAGCGATTAATATCGCTTCTCGTGGGTTGGAGATTGCGCTCGACAACGACCTGCCCGCACTGGCGTTGTCCGCTTTGGCCACGCGTGGGATGGCGTTCGGGAGTGTGGGTCGTCTCAACTTGGCCCTCGAAGATCATCAACGCGCTGAAGATCTCCTGGACCAGATGGCCAATCCTCATATGCCCGCAGTGTTAGCCCCGCATCTGTGTACGGACTTTGGCATGGCGGGGGAGTGGGACGCCGCTGCGGACCACGCAAGGCGAGCCATCCGTGATAACGAGGCGTGGCTCCATTCTGCCACCTGGCTCTGCAGTGGCTTCCAGCATGGACGGCTGATCGAGGCTTTGCTGCGCGCCGGAGAGCTCGATCTGGCGCGGTCTCAGTTGGAACGTTTTGAGCGCTTCGGTGGAAAAAATCCTCGCTATCAGATCCCGGCGGCGCGGTCTCGGGCCCTTTTGCTTGAGGCCGAGGGCCGCCTTCAAGGAGCAATCGAGGAGCTGCAGTCCGCGCGGGACCTAAGCCACGAGAAGGGGCTGCCTGGCGAGGAGCTCTCGCACTGCCTGGCGCTCCATCGGCGCTACGAGCAACTCGACCATGCTCCCGAGCAGAAGTACGTTCAAAGGCGGGCCGTCGAGCTGGCCCGAGAACTCAAAGAGAGGATTGGAGACCCAGAGCTGCGGACAAGCTTCTTGGATTGGTTGGATGAGCAAGGCCTGCGGATCCCAGGAAATTAGAGACCGTGCCATCATCGGCCGGAGTGGTCACAAGATCCTGGGGGATCAGCGGCTGGAATCGAGCTCTCATGCTCCTCACTTGACAGGGCTGAGGACCAATCCGCTTTCAACAAAGTCGGGTCTACCTTTGCCCTGATCCAGGATCGTCCGGGGATGGAGGCCGTACGGACCATGCAGGAAGATGTCGCTCCGGTGCTCCGCGTCGAGTGGATCGGGGCCGATCCTCACGTGAGGAGGATGGCGGCGCTGCCCACCACCGGGTGGAGGGAGCTGAGCTTGGTCGACTGCAGCAGCTTCCACGCGATGCGGAGGCTCGGGCAGGAAACGGCCTTTGCCTTTGACGCTCATTTTGCGGAGCAGGCGTTCGAGCTTACTCCCATGGCGCGGTCGGTTTGCTCGGCTCGGGGTCGGTCCCGAAATCGAGCGGAGCACCCACGGGCGGTGGGCCAAACACGAGTGTGGGTTTCCGTCTCCACCTTTGAAGCCCCGCCGACGTCGTTCAAGTTTCCTGCTCAGACCGCGCCTGTCGGCGTGCCAGTTCGTAAGCGTTAGGTCGCCGGCTATAGTCCCGCGAGGGGAGCGACGCGGCGCCAGCACCAAGCCTCCGACCCTCAAACGGCCCGAAGCGCCCGCGAGGACGCTTTCGACCACCCTCTTACGCGCCCAAGGTTACCCGGCCGCGCAGGAACCGTCGGCCCCACGAGTCCTCCGGATTCCAGTGTCCCCCTGCTCAACACCGCCGTTCGTCCATCCGTATGGCGGCAGCCGCCGATTGTGCGCGCCGGGCCAGCCCATGCTTGAGCTCTGAGCGAAAGTCGTGCGACATCCGACCGGCTGGCGCAGTTGGAAGGGATTCGCAATAATCGCGGGAGTTGTAGAGCTGTACCGACGGTGAAGGGGCAAGCGAGGCATTTGACTGCGAACGGTGTTCTCGTGAAGAAGCTGCAGCAGGTTTGGGAAAACCGACCTGAGGGCTGGCTTGAGCCCACGCTGCTGTTTGCGGTCCAGCGGGTCCTCCTCTCGGGGCTCGGGCTGGCGCTTTATGCGCTGGGACGGGTGCCGCTTACTGAGGATCCGGTGACCCGCCCCTACTTCGGAATCCCACCCGAGGTCGAAGGGATGTCCGGCGCGCTGCTGGGCGTATGGCAGCGCTTCGACGTGATCCACTTTCTACGCATTGCGCGGGATGGCTACGCTCAAGCCGACCTTTCCGCCTTCTTTCCACTCTTCCCGATGGCGACAAAGCTGCTCGGTTTGCTGCTCGGGGACCGGGTTCTCCTGGCCTCTTTTCTCGTCGCCAACCTGTGCACGCTGTTGGCGGTCAATGCACTGTACTTCTGGATGCTGGATGAAGGTCATGATCGATCGGCGGCCTCCGCCGCCATCCTGTTCCTCATCTGGTTTCCCACCGCCTTCTTTCTTTTTGTCCCGTACTCCGAGTCGCTGTTCTTGCTGTGCGCAGTCGCGGCGCTGTGGAGCATTCGCCGGCGGCGATGGGCGCTTGCTGGGGCAGCCGCCGTCCTGGCGACCCTCACCCGGCTCGCGGGGGTGATGCTTGCACCCGTGCTGATCGTTGGGTGGGCTGCAGCGCGAGACCGCAGTTCGGCCTCCGAGACCGCGTTGGCTGCGGTCTCGGCCGCCATGCCCGGGGTGGCATTTGCTGGCCTGTCGGTCTGGCGATCCACGCGCGCGTTTCCCAGCCTGGTCGAGTCTCAGGCGAGCTATTGGCACCGGCTGCCGGCTTTCCCGTGGCAGGGAGTTACACGAACGGTCGAGCGAATCGCAGCGGGATCGGCGTCTGCCGTTGAGTTCCTTGACCTTCTGGTCGTCCTGGCCATGTTGGCCGCCGGAATCGTCGTGATCCGGCGCCTTCCGCTCTCGCTGTCCGCGTATCATTGGGGGGTGCTGCTGTTGGGTCTATCTCAGATCAGAGTCGGTCAGCCCCTCTCCGGTCAAGCGCGCTTCGCCGTCGTCCTCGTGCCGGCGTTTATCGTGCTGGGGGAGGTTGCCAGAGGCCCCGTCTTGAAACGCGCGGTGGCCTATTCCTTCTTGGGTTTGCATCTCTTCCTGGCCGGCCAGTTCATCATGTGGGGCTGGGTTGGATGATCGACTGCCTCCCTCCTCGCGTAAGACTCCACTCACAAGTGCTTGCGGAAGAACTCCACCGTGCGCAGCATGGCCTGCCCAAAATACGGTGAGAGCAGGTTGTGTCCGCCGCCTTCGTAGGTGTGGAATTCGTACTCCTTGCCGTTTTCCTCCAGCACGGCGACCAGGTCTTGCGAGTAGCGGATGGTGACCACCGGGTCGTCCAGCGCGTGGTGAATCTGGAGCGGGCTCTCGAGGAATTCGATGTTCTCCGTCAAGGAGACGGCTTTCCAATAATCTAACTGGGTATCCGGCCGGCCGTACGCATCCAGGATCTCACGCGATCTTCTTGGCTCGTCGGATGCTTCCGGTGTCGGCGGCGGCCGGTAGGTGTTGTCCTGGATTCCGTATTGCGTGAAGTCGTCATAGCTGTAGACTGCCCCGGCCCAGATCACCCCGGCCCGGATGCCCGGTTCGACCAGCATCGCCCGCAGCACCAGGTTGCCGGCCATGCTGTGCCCCCACATGCCGATTCCCTCCGGGTCGACGAAATCCAGGGTCTGCAGGCTCTTGAGCGCGGCGATCGAGTCGATCGTGTAGCCCGGCGAGAAGTACGATCCGGTGGGCTCTCCCTCGGACCGCCCATGACCCCGGTAATCGATCTTGAAGACGACGAATCCGCTCCTTGCCAGGTAATCCACGTGGGCCGAGTAGCGTTCCGTGGTTTGGTAGAAAGTCGGTGGAATGTAGCCGTGATTGAAAACGATCGCTTTGTAGCCGGTCTCCGGCGGTTCGCCGAATGGGATCGTCAGCAGAGCATAAATCTTGTTGCCTTCCGAGATGTAGCTCACCAGGTGGCGGCGGTAATTGGACGCGGAGGCTAGTTCCTCCTCGAACGTGATTTGACTGCCGTTGATCTCCAGCCCCCGCAGGTGCTCGATCGTGATCTCTTGGCCGACTTCGAAGGCGACTCCTGTTGCCGTCGGCGTCGGTGATGCGGTTGCCGGTGAGCTTTCGGGTTCGGTGGTGGAGACTGGGTTGTCCGTCGCGGGCAGCTCGGTGGAATTTAGAGGAGCTGCAGTTGCGAGCGGCATCGACGTCGAGGGATCGTTCCAAGATGGCCCTGCGAGCTGGCGTATGACCCTGCCGCCTTCTCCGGGCAGGTTGCAGGCTACGGTGGACGCCAGGAGGAGTGCCAATCCAAGGATGAGATGCTTCCGCACGACCAAGCCGATCAATCCTCCACGGCGGAACGGGACTTCATGATGAATTCTGACAGCCGATTGTACCTGCGATTCCTTGTGCTCTACATGAATGACGGGACTGGATGTTCCTGGCCCGCACGGTTGATGAGCTGAGAGACCTTCGCAATCTTCTCGATCGACTTGTTTGCAGAAGGACCGGATGTGGAGGTCCAAGTAGCTTTGTCTTCTTCGTCGACCAAGTATCCCCCTCCCAGGAAATCTTAGGCTTTGCCTCTGGGACCGCATCTGTCACCGCGCCTGCCCCCGGGCCCATGGACACCCGATGGTCGCCGGTTCGCCCTGCATCTTTGTGATCGCCTCCGCCCCGGGACAGAAGGCCGGGATCTTCGGTTCCCTGGCCGAAATGGCCTATGTCCTGAATGAATCGAGGGCTTGAATCGGCGACAAGCAGGGCCTATAGTTGAGCATGGAGACCGCGACCATTACTCCACAATCCTCACATCCAATGCGCTCCCGTGGGAGATCCACGACGAGAGGTGACTTCACATCATCTCGCTATCGGCCTGGGATCGGCGATAGTTATGCTAGGAACAACTCTAAACCAGCGTTTCAAACTCATGGATGAACTCGGCCGGGGAGGTCGGGGGGTCGTCTACCGGGCCCACGATGAATTGCTGGACCGAGACGTCGCGATCAAGCTCTTGAGTGAAGAGGACCTTGGTGCTGCCGGCCGAGACCGATTGCTCCGGGAGGCGCAAGTTGTTGCGGGCCTCAACCATCCAAACATTGTGCAGGTCCACGACGCAGGCGAGCTGAAGTCCCCACAAGGGCAAGCTTCCGGAGAGTCCGCTCAGGACATCCCCTACATCGTGATGGAACTGATTGAGGGCCAGAATCTCCACGAGCGGCCGCCGAGTGATCTGGAGGATATCGTCAGGGTGGCCCGGCAGGTCTGTGCCGCCCTGCAGCACGCCCACGAACACGGCATTCTGCACCGTGATCTCAAGCCCGAAAATGTGCTGGTCGATTCCGCTGGAAACGCCAAACTGTCGGACTTCGGATTGGCGCGCTCGATGGCGTCACGGATTACCGAAGAGGGGCGGATCGTCGGAACGGTCTTTTATATGGCTCCGGAAATCGCCCGGGGCCAATACACTGATGGACGGGCGGATCTTTACTCACTTGGGATCCTTCTGTATGAGCTGACCACGAACGATTTACCGTTCAGTGAAGGTGATGCTCTGGCGATCATCTCCCAGCATTTGCACGCGTCGGTGGTTCCACCGATGGCCAAGAACCCCGAGCTGCCCTCCGGGCTGAGCGATTTGATCGTTCGGCTGATGAACAAGCGGCCCGACGATCGGCCGGCTTCGGCCGCCGCCGTCCTCGAAGAGCTTGAGCGGGATGAGCTGCTGGATCCGACCGCTCCAGCCCAGAAAGAGCTGGCGCTGCTGGACCGTATTGCGCGGGGGCGCTTTGTCGGTCGTAAGGAGGAGCTCGCTGAGCTACGCTCGTTGTGGGACAGGGTCCTGGCCGGTGAAGGACAAACCCTGCTCGTCAGCGGTGAGCCCGGTGTCGGCAAATCCCGCCTGTTACGCGAGTTCACTACCCATGTTGAAGTGGGCGGCGGTAAAGTGTTCACTGGGGCGTGCTATGAGGACGGGGGTGCCCCATATGCGCCCTTCGCTCAGATCGTCCGTCAGGCGCTTGAGGCCCAGGAGATCGGCGAAAACGGGACAGAGCCCGCGCTCCCGGAATTCGTGCTCGCCGATCTGCTCTCTTTGGCACCCGAATTAGAACCCTATTATCCCGATATACCCGCTAATCCGAGCCTCGAGCCGGAAGCTCAGCAGCAAAGATTGTTCGAGAACGTTATCGCTTTCTTTGACATCTTGAGCCGGGAGGCGCCGCTGCTGGTGGTGATTGAAGATGCGCACTGGGGGGACAGCAGCTCCCTGTCCTTGGTGCGCCATTTGGCCCGTCGGTTGCACCGGAAGCCTTTGATGCTGGTGGCGACCTACCGTGAGGTGGAGCTGGATGAAGATCTCCCTTTCTACGACGTGTTGCTGGACCTCAACCGCGAGCGGCTGGCCCGCCGGCTGAAGCTGAAGCGGCTGACCCGGGGACTGACCCGGTCATTGTTGGGCGCTGTCTTCGAAGAGGACATCACGGACGAGTTCCTGGAGGGCGTTTACCGGGAGACCGAAGGGAATCCATTCTTTGTGGAGGAGGTGTGCAAGGCCCTGGTTGAATCCGGCGAGCTTTATTACCAAGGGGGTCGGTGGCATCGTCCGAGCATGGCCGAGCTTGAGATCCCTCAAAGCGTACGGGTGGCCATCCAGGCCCGGGTGTCGAAGCTTCCTGAGACACACCAACAGGCGCTTCGAATGGCGGCAATCTTGGGCCGCGACTTTGACTTCGAGGCGCTCGTGGCCGCGAGCGAGCTGGGAGAAGCCGAACTCATCGAGGCGGTCGAAGCCGCTGAGCGGGCGCAGCTGATCGAGGCGGCGGGCGGCGTTCGCTTCGCCTTTGTCCATGCGTTGGTCGCGACTACGCTGGTCGAGGGCCTCCACACGCTGCGGCGCCGCATCATGAACCGCCAGGCCGCTGCTGCCATCGAAGAACTTCGCCCGGACGATTACGAGGCGCTGGCTCATCACCATGGCGAGGCCGGCAACGACGAGCAGGCCTTGAAGTATTACGAGTTGGCCGGCGATCAAGCGGCGGAGGCTTATGCAAACCGCGAGGTCGAGGATCGCTATCGGGCAGCCCTGAACCTGGCTGAAAGCGAGGTCGCCCGAGCGGACCTTCTATCCAAGCTCGGGCTCGCACTCGCCGGACAGGGTCAATTTGACGAGGCCCTTGAAACGTGGCATTCAGCCCTCACCTTCTATGACAACGCGGGCTATCCGGATAGGGTTGCCTGGTGCTATGCTCGTTCGGCCCGGGCCGCGTGGGATAGCGGAGAGGTTGGACGGGGACTGGAGATCTGTGAGACGGCGGTCGAGACCATCGGCGATGCCCCAGACAGCGTCGAGCTTGCTGATCTGCTGCACGAAACCGCGCGCGCGTATCACTTCAATGGAATTCCCGACAAGGCCAAACGATTCTGCCAGAAGGCACTGAACATGGCGGAGGAGCTTGGTGCCTTCGAGGTTCAAGTCGAGGCCCTCTCCACTTGGGCGATTTTGGAAGGGACCCCGATCGAGGAGGCGATTGCATCACTCGAACGTGCGATTGACCTGTCTCAGTCGAACGAGCTTCTCGATTCGGAAGCTCGCGCCCGCAACAATCTCGCGGTCATGGTCGGGCTTTTCAAAGGCGAGGTTGACGTGGCCCGAAGGCATCACGAGGTAGCTTCACAAATCTCACGCAAGACGGGTCAATTCCATCGCCAACTCTTTTACGCTTCAGCCGAAACGGGCTGGGCCATTCTTCAGGGGGATTACGCCCATACGGAGGCTCAACACCAGCGCTTGAGGCAGATGATCGAGGACTCGGCGACCTCGGGCATTTCTGTGGCTTTGTTGAACCGAATGGAAGCACACTTGGCGCACTTCCGCGGGGAATTTGAGATCGCCAAGGACCGATATCGAGAGAACATGGAAGCAAGTCGAGCCGAGGGGTCTCTGCAAAGTGTTTTCTGGAATGGATTTTGGTACGCGGACATGCTGGCCGTGCTTAGGGAATTTGAAAGCGCCAGAACCGTTCTTGAAGAGGTCATGGAGATTGGGGACAAGATTGGCGGCATATCCCGTCCCCGGATTCAGTTGTCTTGGCTGGAGAGCCAGGAGGGAGAGGTGGAAAGGGCTGAGAAGCTGTTGAGGGCCGTGCCCGCCAAGGACTCCCGGGAATTTGCTGCCCTCGACCTGCCGTGGTTCGAGGCGGCCCAAGGGCAGCTCGCACTGGCGAGCGGCCGAATGGAGGAGGCTTGGGACCATTACTCTCAGGCAGTCCGTCATGTGAAAAGTATGGGCATCTGGGGGCACTTGGGGGACTTCCTATTGCGATGGGCTGAAGCGATGATGGAGTATAGTGACGAAGATGACTGGTACAAGGCCGAGGAGCTTCTCGAACAGGCGCGTGACCATTTTGAGGACCTGGGCGCACCGGGATATCGGGAGATGGCAGAAGCAAAGCTGAAATCCATTCGTTCTAGGATTTCATGAAGCGCTCTATCTCCCTGCGAGCGTCGGCGACGGCACCCTAAATGGCCTTCCGCTCCCCAGTGAACCCTCCTTTCCAGAAGCTGGGGGTCTCAATAAAAAAACTACTTATTTGCACGTGGAATCCACATTCTTTTGGCGGGCCGGATGGCGACTGGTTGATGGGTGCCCGATCAGAATTATTGCGACCGGTAGGGACCATGAATGAGCCCCGAAAACATCACGATGTGGTGGATGAACGCCGCAGTACGCGGTGAGATGGATTGCCGTTGGTGGTGAGGCCTCACGCAGAAAATTGCGCCTGGCCCTGGTCCGAACGGAGACGAAATTTCGGATCCCTTGTGGAGGCCCAGGTCTCGATCTGAACCGAGGCAGACAATCCTTGATGTCTCCTGTTTTTGCTTAAACTTGCTGTCGCCACGCTGTCAAATCACGGCACTCATTCCACCGATTCGGGATCCCATCATTCGCCGATGCTGGTTCGGAGCCCTTGCCTTTTTCATCGGTATTGACCTGCAGCCGCTGCAACTGAACGAATCTGTTAACCTCACGAGCGACTATAATGCTCGGCCGTACATAGGAAACGCCTAGAACACCTGTTCTACCTGGGCCATAGGTCGGTCCACAGGGAGGTTGCTGTGAATCAGAGTCGATTGTTTATCCGAGTATCCGGCGTGGCGGTCGCCGCGCTCCTGCTGCTCAGCGCATGCGGAGCGGGCGCGGAGCAGGCCACGCCAACGCTGAGCGTCGAGCAAATTCAGACTGAGGCGGTGGCGACGTTCTCCGCCGATCTGACGTCAACCGCGCAGAGCATGCCGACCAACACGCCGACGGCGACGGAAACGACCTCGCCGACGCCCACGAGAACACCCGGCACCACCAACACGCCATCTTCGGTTGCGACGGCGGGGGCCAACCCCACCAGCACCTGCTACGGGTTGACGTTCGTGTCCGATGTGACCATCCCCGACAACACAAGGATGGAGCCGGGCCAGAGGTTCACGAAGACCTGGCGGGTGCGCAACAGCGGCTCCTGCGCGTGGGAGGCCGGCTTCCAGTTTCGATTCACCGGCGGCGAGGCGATGGGCGGCTCTTCGGTAGCGCTCGAGAGCGCCGTTCAGCCGGGCAGCGAGACGGACCTGTCCGTGGCTCTCACCGCGCCCACCACGGCCGGCACCCACCGGGGCAACTGGCGCATGTCCACGGCCGCCGGCACCTTCTTCGGCGACGAGGTCTTCGTGCAGATCGTCGTCGGCAGCGCGAGCGCCAGCCCGACGGGGAGCGCCTCCGCCACCCCGGCCCCGACCGCCAACCCCACGCTCGACCCGACCGGGACCGCGGGAATAGAAGAGCCCTAGGAATGAAGCGCCAGGTACTGGATACGCGGTCAAGGTAGTCCCCGCGTGAAATCTCGGTCCGCATTCGTTACGAGCCAGTCGGTAAACGTGTGAACGGCTTACCCGAATTTGGTCGTTCCACTGCCGCGGTAAGGGTCGTGCCAGGCAACCGCGGAGCGGCCCCGCCGGCCGACGACCGCGGGGCCGCTTGCGGAGCGGGCGGCTTCTCCCTACAATAGCTCGCCTCGGGCCCGGATGGCGGCAATCGGTACCCCTCGAGGGCCTCATCATGCCCCTTGGGCCCCGGCGCACCGGTGGAGAAGCCCCCTTCGATCGTCCCATTGAAGTCAGACCCGCAGCTAGGCGAAACTTATCGTGCAAAGGGACAGAGGGTCTGGGACTTTTTCGTGCTGGGCAGAACCGCGCTCAATTTGAGTCCCCTCGGCGGCTTCCTGGGACCGCTCGACCAGCGCAGCGAACCACAGAAATGGAGGACTGCCATGCCAGCAAGGGGCGACGGATTGCGAGCGAGGATCGTGACCGTCGTGGCGGGCTTCGCACTCGTAGCCGCCGCGCTGTCGTTCGGCGGGACCGGCTCAGCAGTGGCCCAAGAAGGCCGCACCGTCAGCGTCAGCCCCTCCTCGGGGCCCCCGGGCAGCACGGTGACGGTCTCCGGCTCGGGCTGGACGTCGAGCAACCCCGAATACGTGATCTACTGGGAGGAAAGGGGGGCACTGAGCTTGGCACCTTCTCGGTCAGCGACGGCAGCTTCTCCACCAGCGTGACGATCCCCGGCGGCGCCTCTCCCGGGGAGCATACCATCGTCGCTTGTGAAGGGATCGGGGGAGATCTTGACGGCTGTTCCGCGGCCCCTTTCACGGTGACGGAACCGCCCACGAACACCCCGGCCCCTCCGACGGCCACGTTCACCCCCTCGCCGACCTTCACCCC
>CAZFCJ010000017.1:31210-36166 GCA_964517315.1 uncultured Anaerolineaceae bacterium
TTCACCCCCTCGCCGACCTTCACCCCATCGGTCACCCCCACGCCGATCCCCTGCAATCAATATCTGGTGCAGGTCTCCCCCGAGGATTTCGAGAGGGATTTCGGCGGCGTCGAAGCCCTCGACCTGACGGTGCGCGTCATGATGCAGGGATTGGAAGAAGCGCGCCTGATCTTTCACGAACCCGACGGTCGCGGCGTCTACACTCAATGGCCCGATCCCGCGCCGGGGACGACCGTCGAGGCGGAGCCCGTGCCGGACGAACCCTTCACCCACGTCGTGACCGTCCGCGACTACCCCGTCGAGCGCGGCTCCAACCGGATCCGCGCCGTCGTGGAACCCAAATGCAGCTCCAGCCTGGGGCGCGAGTTGGTGTACTTCCAATTTTCGAACGGAGAGCCGTTTACACCGACCCCGCGCCCCGACTCCTGCGGCGGACTCGGGCTGGGCCCTGACGCCGAAGTGATCGCCTTCAACAGCGGCGTGTTCGCCGGTGAAGACGTCGAAGGGGAGTACGGGGTCAACTTCGAGAACACGGTCATCCGCGAGCGGCCCGAGAACGTGGAGCCGCGCTCCGGCCGCAGCGCAGCCCGCAGCCGCTACGAAGCCTTCGAGTTCGGCAGCTCGGTGCAGGGGATCCGCATGAATTTCCGCCGCGAGGGGACCGGCCTGCGCGCGCTGGGGATGTTCGTCGGCCTGGACGAAGCCACGCTGACGAGCGGCGAAGTGACCGCCCAGCTCACCGTCTACGGCTACAGCGAGGGCAGCGACGAGCTGTCCGCCCTCGGCAGCGCTTCGACGAGCTTCCCCGCCGAACCCACGGACATCAAGGAGTGCCTGCGCTTCGAGGCTGACGAGGGCGACATCATCGCCCGCGCCGTGCTGGATTTTCTGGACGAATCCGGCCTGCCGATCTTCGAAGACCGGTGGATGGACGACCTGACCCTCGTCTACGGCGAGGAGCGCATGCCCCCCAACGCGCCTCCCTTCATCGAGATCCTGCGTCCCGCCGACGGAGCGGTCGTGGTCGGTGATGTACCGGTGCGGGCCGAGATTCAGGAGGACGTCGGGCTGGCGGGGGTGCGCTATCGGGTGGACGGCGGCGATTGGACCGAAGTCGGCTTCAACCCGCTGGCGGGCGAGCCCGACCTGTACCGGACCGGCGTCACGCTCGGCTTGAGCCATGAAACCTCGCACGTCATCACCATGCAGGCGGAGGACGTGATCGGTCAAACCTGGGAGGACCACGTCACCGTCAACGTGGCTACCCCTATACCGACCCTGGACATCGAGGTCGTTGACGCCGAGATCGTGCAGGTCGTGCAGTGCATGCGAAATTCCGACTGCGAGGACAACTCCGTGCCGCTCCTGAGCGGCAAACCGACTCTGGTCCGCCTCTATCTGCGCGCCACGGGCGGCCCCGCGGAGGGGCCGATCTCAGGGCGGCTGTGCCGTGGGACGGGCTCCACTTGCGACACAGCCTTTGTTCGGGCGCTGAATCAGGTCGTCCCCGACGACGACGTCGATCCCGTCCGCAGCGACCGGGGGGACATCGACGCCACGCTCAACTTCATGCTGCCTCCCGCTTGGGTCGATTCCTCCAGGACGCTTCGTCTGACCGTGCACGCCAACTACGAGGGCGAAAACCTGGCTGAGACGTCCTTCGACAACAATCGGCTGGAGAAGACCATCGAGATCCAGCCGGCTCGGACCATGAACGTCCAGTTTTCCAGCATGGAGAATCAGGGGTCCGTCCCTCCGCTGAGCGCGCGCTGGGACCTTATCGACTGGCTGGCCCGAGTTTATCCGGTCAGCGAGGTCAACGTGCGGGTCGCGGTGCCCAATGTGATCATCGGCGGCTACGATCTGACCGACACGCGCGGGGACGGCTGCGACCGGGGCTGGAATCGCCTGCTTGACGTTTTGCGCGCCAATTACTTTTGGAGCGGCCCCGGCAAGGCTCATCTGTACGGAATGGTCGACGGCGCCACCGAAACCGGAAATTACGTCGGATGCGGGGCGAGACCCGGCAAGGTGGCGGCGGGAATCGTGACCGCCGACCGCACAGGCGCCGAGATCGCGGCGCAGGAGCTGGGCCACAACCTGGCCCGCCGGCATCCGACCGGCTGCGACGCCGGCAATACCGATGGTAGTTATCCGGAGAGCCGGGGCAACCTCGACGCCTGGGGCGTGGACGTCGGACGCCTTCAGATCTATCCGCCGGGCTCCTCCTTCGATTTCATGGGCTACTGCGGCGGCGAAGGCGATACCTGGGTCTCGGCGTACACCTACCGCGCCCTCATGCGCAAGCTCGACGTTGCCGCCGCACCGGGAGGCTTCGCAGGGTTGGCCGCCCCCCAGCGGGCCGAACACGAGACTTACCTGGTCGGAACCGGTTTCTTGACGGCCACATCCTTCGATCTGGAAAGCGGATTCTTCCGGGTTGATCTGCCGGTCGGCACCTCGGACCGGCTGCCGAGCGGGGCGTACGAGGTCCGACTCTACGGCGCGGACGGTGAGCTGCTGCACCAGCGGGACTTCGGATTGTTCGAGTTGAGCAACGAGGACACGACCTCCGAAGGCGGTGTGCTGCTGGCGTTGCCGGCCCCGGAGGGGGTGCAAGAAATCGCGCTCTTCTTTGAAGGGACCCAGATCGAAAGCATCACCCCCAGCTCGAGCCCGCCCGAGGTGAGCCTGCTCACCCCCAGCGGGGGAGAAACCTGGGGCGACGAGGGCGCCAGGACGATCGAATGGGAGGCCTCCGATCCCGATGGAGACGATCTGAGCTTCAACGTGCAATACTCGCAGGATGGGGGTGAGACCTGGCGCTCGCTTGCCCCTCAGGTTCGGGGCGCAACCTCCATCCAGGTCGAGGTGGCTTCCTTCCCGGGTGGCGGGACCCAGTTCCGGGTGCTCGCCTCCGACGGTTTCCACACCGGTGTTGCCCAAGCGGGCGGCTCCGTCGATGTCGCCCGCAAGCCGCCTCAAATTCACCTGGCGCTGCCCGAGGACGGCGAGACCTATCCAGCGGGCGAGGCGGTCGTCTTTCGGGGCTTCGCGGCCGACCTCGAGGATCGGGTCCTCGAGGGATCATCCTTCGCCTGGAGTTCGGAGGTGGACGGTGAGCTGGGCCGTGGCAAGACCCTGTGGGGGATCGAGCTGACCCCCGGAGAGCACGTCGTGACCTTGACGGTCACGGACTCCGACGGCATGAGCGCCAGTCAATCGGTTCAGATCGAGGTCCTCGCCCGCCCCGAGGCCGTCGTCGACGCTGGCGAGGCAGCGCCTCCGGTGTCGCCTCTTCTGACGGTTCTCGTCTTGGGCGGGCTCGGCCTGTTGGGTCTGGCCGGTGCAACGATGATCTTCCTCGCTTGGCGAAAGAAGGTGTGAGCTTTCTTCCCGCCGAAGGTCGCTGATGACCCTCGCAGGATCCCCGCCGATCGTGGCCCGTGCCGGGCATCGACGCGCCGGAGAGAGGCGGATGGAGCCAGAGGGGAAGCCGGATCAGGACGCCACTTTGCTGCTGGAGTTCCCGGACCGATCGGAGACCGGCGGGGCGAAGCGCATCCGCTCAAGGTTTCCGTTCGAAGGAAATCCTGGATCGATCCCGGCGGGGACGGCGACGCGGCGCGCGCCGGGCACCGGTGCATCCTCCTAGGGATTGATGCCCTCGGGAGTCAGTCGATTATCCGCTAGATAGGCCGAGAAAGCGATCGACGGCCTCGAAAGTCTTGGCCTTCTCCTGTTCGTTGAACACTTCGTGCCGCATCCCCGGAAGGACGACGACCTCCTTGTGCTCGCATGAGACCCGCTCGCCGAACGAACGGGTATCGTCGGGATCGGCCACGGTATCCTGTCGCCCCTGCAAGAACAGCATCGAAGCGGCCGGGTTGAATTCGGCCGCCGACGCCCGTACTCTCGCCCCTTCATCGATGATCGAGATCGCCAGACGGGTGGAGATTCTGCGATGGACGAGCGGGTCCGAGGTGTACTCGGAGACGACCGCTGGATCCGTGGACATCTCCTCCGCGGCATAACCGTGGTCAAACGTGACGAAGGGGAGCGTACGGCTCAGGGTGCGCACCAGGACCTTCCGCGCCGCGCTGACATCTCGTCCTGAGTTGAGAGCGGGTCCACAAACAATGGCCTCGGACACGGCGTCAGGGTGATCGAGGAGGTGCCGCAGCACGGTGAGGCCGCCCATCGAGTGGCCGAGTAGGATCAGCCGGGCGGACTCGCCGAGGTCGGAGGCGGCGAGCTCGGTCACGCGGTGTACGTCGGCCACGAACGTATCCAGCCCCCCGGGGACGTCGCCGCGCCGCCCCCCGGAGCGGCCAAATCCCACCAGGTCGATCCCGTAGACAGAAAGGCCCCGATCCGCGAAAAACCGCGCCACGTGGGCGTACCGCCCGCTGTGCTCACCAAGGCCGTGCACCAGAATCACCGCACCCAGCCGCTCGAATTCATGGTTCGGTTCCCATACTCTCAGGTGAAGGGACACCCCCGCCGCGCTCGGCGCGGTCCGCGTTCTATTCTTCATGCTCCTCTCCCAGTCTCTCGCCGTCCCCTGGAGCGGCCCTATGGCTTCCGTCTTCATCGAACGGACGGCTGATATCGCTTAAGAATAGAACACCGGTCCCGGGCATTGGGAAAGCGGATCACCACGTGACCGAGGTATCCGGATCTTTCCGCCGTTGAGGTGGGGTGAAGCTGCGCGGCGTTGAAGGAAGGGTGATCGGCGGACATTCTGGGGTGGACCATGGCACTGAGATATGGATTCAGAAAGCGGATCGGTCGCATTTGTCGGTGGGTGTCTTTGAATACTCAGCTGGACTCGTAGCCCTCTGTGGACTGGGGGGCCAATCTCCGGTGGGTTGGGCAGACGCGTGTCGGGCTGGCCAACTGGTTGGGAAGGCGACTGATGTCGGGGATTCTTCTCCGTCTATGGCGAACTCGTGG
>CAZFCJ010000017.1:36266-41584 GCA_964517315.1 uncultured Anaerolineaceae bacterium
TGTGCCCCCGAACGGAGGCCGGGCTCCCACACCCGGCCGGCGGTACGCGGGGGCATGGGAGCCCCCGCTCCGGAGATCGATGTGCCCCCAAACGGAGGCCGGGCTCCCACGCCCGGCCGGCGGTACTTGGGGGCATGGGAGTCCCCTCTTCCGGAGATTCAAGCGACATCTGTCAAGGATCGAAACTACATTGACGGAGAACTAGCTTTCACTCGCCGTTTGGACGACTTCATCGTTCTTGATCCTGCCCCATTTCTCCAGTGTTCAGCCACAGACTCACTCGCTCGGGCTGCAGCGTCTCGTTCACGACCCGGATCAGGGATTGGCTCAGTCTATCGAGTTCGACCTCTTCGCGGGCGGTGGCGGCGAACTCGGCGAGCGCCTTTTGCGCGTCGTAGCGCTTGCGGTAGAAGCGGCGATCGACGAAACTTTGGACCCGGTTCCGAATTGGATTGAACAGGACCGTGATCCCCAGCGTGGAGATCACGATCGCCAATGGGCTGTCCTGGCCGGTCATCGCCCGGAAGATGGACTGAAGTTGGAAGACGGCTCCGAAGTAAACCAGGGCCAGGATCGCGGTGATCAGCGCGTACTGGATCGTTTTGCGGATGATGATGTCGATGTCGTATAGGCGGTGGCGCAGAATGGCGATGCCAATCGTGATGGGGAACGACATCACGTAAATGATCTCCAGCGTCAGCAGGAAACGGGTCAGAGGGGATTCTTCTGGCGGGGCGGATAGGTCAAACCCTGAGAATATGACCCCGAAGGTCAGGAGGAACCCCAGGCCGATGACCCCGACCAGCGCGGAGAAGAGAGGCCACTTGATCTGCTGACGTTCAACGCCCTTGGCGCGACGGAACCGGAAGACCAATGAGAGCGGCGCGAGCACGGAGGCCACGAGGAGTATCGGGTTCAGGATATTGACAACGGTGAGGGCTGCCGGTATCGCCAGTGGGTTTTCGAAATTGCTGACGAGGGGCGATTCGAGGTTCGGTAGGAACGCGCCGGCGGCCAGCAGCGTCACGAGCGAGGATCCCACGATCCAGGGGAACCAGCGCCAGCGTCTCGAGGGCAGCCGGCCGTTCGGGAAGTAGATGGCGGGGAAGATCAGCATCGACCACCAGACGGCAAGATTGAGCACCTCGCTGAAGTATGCGCGCAGGAAGGCGAGGGCGCTCACCGGTACGATGCCTGTGTCGGCGAACTGGGCGAGATAAGCCTCGGCGGCCAGTTTGAACGCCTGATCCAAGACCGCGAAGCTCAACATCCCAATGAAGGTCCAGCCGATCGGATTGTGAGGCTGGCGGTCGGTGATCAGGGTGCCCACAACCCCGACGGACAGCACCAGCAGCACAAAACCGATGTTCTCCGGGATCTCCGAAGGCGGTGTCAGGGCGATTGAGAGGCTGAGCACGATAACCATCAGGCCCCACAACAGGCCCAGCGCCCATCTACGAGTCCTCGTGCTCATGCTCAATCCCTTCCAGCTCAAACATCCTGCATGTGGCAGCTGTCGTGTGACCCGAAATGCCGATCCCGGGGCGCCCGCCAGTGTTTGGGACGATGCCGGCGGCCTCTCGGCGGGTTTGATCGCTAGTGGACCGTCAACCCGAGTCCGATGGGATCTCATTCGGCAGGATGCCATGCCTCTCAACCGGAGGCCGGGCTCCCACGCCGCCGTGCGGAGATGCATGCCACATCTGCCAACCATCGAGACCGCGATGACGGGGTAGTAAGCATTACCGGTCCGGCCTGCTGGCTCGGAAAGAGCCAGCGAGGCTGGAAACAGCGACCTTGAGGCTGGCGCTGTCCAACCTCCCCGGACTTCCCCTCATGTGCTGATGCTTACTTTGTACTGCGTGACCGTGAATAAAGCGTTACGAGAGCCGCATCCTTCTCGAGTCCAAAGGCAGGGGGGGACAGCGCTTCTCCTTCAGTCGCGATCGGAACCATCATGGCGCATTTTTCACTTCTTGGCAATGCAGCTCACGGAGATCGATTGAAAGGATCTACTTGACGTTCGTCCACCTGACGCTCTGGTCCCCCGCTTGCCCCATGGACCGCACGCTGGCGCCTGCTCTCTGCGCTGGCGGTCATGGACGGCGGGATCAGGTCGAGCTCGCGGCCGAATGGGACCGATTCAAGAAATCCGCGATGGCGGTGAGGGTCCGTTCGTCCTTCAACCAACCTCGATGGCCGAGGCCTTCGGTTTCGATGAGGCTGGCCTCCCTGGCCGCGTTCCGCAGTCGACGTGCCGAATTGATGGCGAAGTACTTGTCCTCGCGGTCGTGGACGATGAGGATTTCCGTGTCAAGGTCCTCGATCGCATCGGCCATGGAGATCTCGTCGGCGGATCGTCCCAAGCGGCGTGCGATGCGCCAGTTGAGGTTCTCGACGACCTCCGGCGCCAGGCCCAGCTGATCGAAGTAATAGTTGAACACTTGATCCAGGGAAGCTGGGGCGCTCCCTACGACGATCGATCCCGGTATGCGAGCATCGTTTTGCGCCAGCTGATCGAGCACGATCGCCGAGCCCAATGAGTGGCTGATGATCGCGTCGAACGGGCCATGCTCTCCTACCATGCGTCTGAACGTAGCCCCCAATTTGAGAAAGTCGGTGTTGGTCCCATCCGACCTGCCGTGGGCGGGGCCATCGTAGGCCAGGCCTCCCCAACCGGCCCGTGCCAGACGGGGGATGAGAGCCGAGAAGTCGGCTGAGCTTGAGTCCCATCCGTGTACGAGCAAAACACGCCGGCTGCCGCTCCAACGGTAGGCTTGTAAATTGCGGCCGTTGTCCCAAATGCGCAGCGATTCAGGAATGGATGTCCGCTCAGTAAGTTTCGCCTGTCGTCGTCGGGGCCTGATCATCATCGAGAATACCAGGCGGCCGGCCAGTCGGGGCGATACACGCCCGACCAGCTCGAGAAAAGATCGGACCGCGCTGACCATCCAATGTCTGCCCGCCGACGACTCGTTGTTGCTTTTCCGGTCGACGGTGTTCACCACGTTGCACCTCCTTCTGTATGGGACCGTTCGGTCTCTTTTTGGCCAAAAAATGGTCCCTTGGTAAGTTCCCAAGAGACGCTTGGTGGATCGGCTTACTTGTCGCCCGGGCGCATGTCGGCGATCCAGGCGTGAAGCCGACCAATCGCCCGGGTCAAATGCTCTCCATCGTCCGTGATGCGGGCCATCATCAGGCTCCCTTCCATGAGACCGATGATTTGGCTCGCCGTCCCGGCCGGATCCACTTCGGCTTTAATCTCACCCCGCTCAATGCCGCGCTCGATGACCGAGGTCAGCATTCCATGCCAGGTGTTCAGGGCCTCTTTCGCTTTTGCCCGCAGGGCTGGATGGCCGTCGTCGCTGTCGATGGCGGTGTTCATGATCGGGCAACCACCGCCGATCGGCTCGCCGTTGATCAGCATGGAGAAGGTCTCCACCACACCGGTCAAGCGCTCTTGCGCGTTATGGGACGCTCGGATCGCCGCTAAGTAGCAAGAATTGACCAGGTCGACGGTGTAGTCGAAGGCCTCCAGGGCAAGGTCGTCCTTGCTGTCAAAGTGGCGGTAAATTCCGCCCTTCTCGAGCCCCGTGGCTCTCATGACATCGGAGATGCTGACTCCATCGTAGCCCTTTTTGTTGAATAAGACGGCTGACTTGTGGATGATCTCAGCCTTGGTTCGCTCACCTTTGCGCATGGTCCTGTCCTTTAGAGACCGATCGGTCTCTTATCCTACCATATGCGGTTCGTGCTCCGTCAAGTGTGCCGGGCTGTGTGGCTCGGCATCGTCAGCGGCAGTCCGGCGGAGCAGGCATGGCCATCACCCCGGGTTCACACTCATCAACGAAGAAGCGGTACCTTTAAATAAAGATCACATCTCTGCCGGGCCTGCGCGAAGGTGGAAACCGCCAGCGGACCCTGCCAGGCCCGGGGAAATTCGTCTGGTTCAGCTCATCTTCCCCACCTCGCCTTCCGCGGAACCGGCTCGATGCGCAGATGCGGGAGCTCGTCAAGGCACCGTGTCTCGCGGCAGAGACAGGATGATGAAAAGGAGAATGGTATGGCTCTGGTTCGAAAGACGACCGAATTGGACGAATATGCACCCTACGTCGGCTCAGGGACCGTCGATCGGGTCAGACAGAAGGCGAAGGAGCATGCCGAACTGCACGTGGCTCACGTAAGTTCCACCTATTATGGCGGCGCGGTGGCGGATGTGCTGGCCTCGCTGACACTGCTCATGAACAGGGAAGGCGTGAAGACCGGCTGGCGCACGATCCAGGGCGCGCCCGATTTCTTCAGCGTGACGAAGAGGTTCCAAAACGCGCTACAGGGACAGGAGATCAACCTCACCGACCTCAAGAAATCGATCTATGAGAAGGTGGTCTATGAGAACTCACTGCGCAACCATCTGGAGCGCCACGATATCGTCATCGTCCATGATACGTATCCACTGCCACTGGTCGGCTGCTACCGCCAGAGCGGTCCCTGGATCTGGCGCTGTCATCTCGATCTGACCGAACCGTATCGGGAGTGCTGGGAGTATCTCAAGGGGTTTCTGCACGAATATGAGTTGATGGTGGTCTCGCTGGATGAATATCAGAGGCCCTCGGAGATTCCCCAAGCTACGGTCGCGCCTGCCATCGATCCGTTCACCATCAAGAATCGAAAGCTCTCCGAGGGCGAGATCCAGGAGCGCCTCGATTACTATGAGATACCAACGGACCTGCCCATCGTCACTCAAATCTCCAACTTTGAACAGCGGAAGAACCCCGTAGGCGCCATCCGCGCGTTTCGGCGCGCCCAGAGGGAGGTGGACGCCACCCTGGTGCTTCTGGGCAACGTAGCGACGGATGATCCGGAGGGCGAGAACGTTTACCGCTCTCTGCTCTCCCACCAGGATGAAAGAGTTATCGTCATCAGCCGGGAGGACACGGCTTTGGTTAACGCCTTGCAAAGCCGGGCCGCCGTTGTGCTCCAGATGTCTCGCCGCGAGGCCTTTGGGCATGCGGTCACTGAAGCGATGTGGAAAGAGGCTGCGGTCGTCGGGATGGATGTGAGTGGAATCCGCCATCAAATCGTGGACGGTGAGAACGGTTTGCTGGTTCGGTCGGTCGAAGAGGCCGCGGAGAATATCGTGCGATTGATGAAAGACGGTGAGCTGCGGAAACGGTTGGGCGCGGCGGCCCGAGAATCGGTGCGGCGCAACCATCTGATGATCCGCCTGATGGAGGATTACTTGGATCTCTTCTCATCTTTTGAAACGGAGTACCGCATACCTGAAGAGAACTTGGAGCGACTGAGGGACCGGCGCTGAA
>CAZFCJ010000017.1:41684-45027 GCA_964517315.1 uncultured Anaerolineaceae bacterium
TCGATGTCCGACGCGATGAAGCTTAGAACCGCGGGCCTTGTGGCGACGATCGCCGCGCTTCTGGGCGGAACCGGGGACATCCTGCTGTTCTCCACGCCGGGTTTCGCCGCCGACTTGTTCGCCGTCCGACATCTGCCGGATTGGCGGATCGCGGCCGGCACGCTGCTGGCCCTTTCTGTGATTCCGCTCCTCTCCCTCGGTTACTGGGCGTTCTCGCGCTACCTGACCGGAGTGAGCGAGCTGTTCGCCACGCTGGTCTTCGTCGGGGGGATCTATGGGGCGGGGCTGGGCAACGCCATTCACGGCACCGTCGGGATTTTGGTGCAGGCGGTGCAGAGAGGCGGTGTTACGGCACAGGCCGCCTCTTTCATCGCCACGTACGGCAGGATCGTTGTGCCGCTGTACGCGGCCTTCTACCTGCTTATGGCGGCGGGTACGATTATCCTGACGGTCGTCATCTGGCAGGGAAGAACCGCGTTCCCTCGCTGGTTCATCCTGCTGCTGCCGTTGTGGTCGAATGTGCTGGTCATCCCTTTCGGACAATGGGTCCCGCCGCTGGGCGACATTCTCGTGCCATCGATCGCTAATCTGTCTCACGCGGTCATGTTTGGCGTAATGACGGCGCGATTCTGGAACTGGAATCGGGGGGCGCGCCCTGTGGGCGGCGCTGAGGAATGGCCGACTTCAGCGGGGAGGCAAGACGGATTGGCCGGGAACTAGCCGGCCGCGAGGGGTCACCTGCTCTCCGACCTGGCGGCGATCGCGATCGGGGCGCACCAGCTTGTGCGCTGGATTCAGCTCCGCGACTCAGCATTGGCCTTGCGTGGCCGTCATCGTGCCCGGCCTGTCAGCGAGGGCTCTTAGTGGAACCTAGAGAATCCTGGAGCTACCGCTGAGACGCTTCTCGAGGTTGCTTGGTTGTTGCCCAGAGCTCAAAATTCGTCCACGGGCGAGCTGCGGATCGCCACCTGCGGACGGGTCACCTTGCCAGCGGATTGGGAAAAGGTGGTACCCCATGCGCCATCCCGTCGATGCCTCATGAACCTCTACAGAGGCCCCGCTGTTGGCGGGCTGGAGTCGGCGGTCGCGAACAGCGCGCCGCGGATGGCCAGCCCCACCACCTCAACATAATCACTTTCCGACCAGCCGCGCTCGAGGCGAAGATTTGCCCACATCTGAATCGAGATCATGGCCCAGATGAAGTCGGCGGCGGCCTCGAGAGACCACCGATCGGCCAGATAGCCCTCGTCTTTGAGTCGAGAGGCCAGCAAGGCACAGATACTCCGCAATCCGCTCATTCGATTTTCGAACGCTTGCGCCGCGTCCTCGTCGGAGCCTCGGGCCGCCAGCAGCGCTCTTGCCATCCCGTAGATCTTCGGCACGTACCCTGCCCAGAAGGCGATGAACCCCTCCAGCGCGGCCTCCGCCGATTGGGCGGTGCAGATCTCCATGGCGCGCTCTCGGAACCCTTCCTGTTCATCAACGTAGTGAACAGTGGCCAGGAGCAGGGCGCTGCGGGAGCCGAAATGTAGGTAGAGCGCCTGGCGGGAAACGCCGGAGGCCTCGGCCACGTCGGACATGCGCACGCTCTGCCCCTGACGTCTTTCCATCAGCTCGCGCACGGACTGCAGGATCCGCCGACGGGTTTGGGGATCACCGTTTGACATGCTGCGCATCATAGCATAGACTTTACACAGTGTAAATGGACACTGTGTAAAGTTGCCGTCTGGGCGCAATGGGTGAGGAGGTGGGTCATGGACGAGGCGGTTCAAACGCGGATCGTGGACCTGGCCCGCTGGGCGCCGAATATTGACAACGCCCAGCCATTTCACTTCCGCTGGAGCGGGGATCAGCTGTTCGTGCTGCGCGACGCGGCGCGGGGTCGAAAGCGAGGTAACGCCGGGCATATCGCTTCCTACGTCGGGCTCGGTTGCCTGCTCGAGTACGTGCGGATCGCGGCCAGCGGGCAGGACCTGTGGGTGGAGTTAAATCTGCCGGAGGAACCGGTCAGCTCGGAAGTGCGCTGGGCCGAGGTGAGCTTCGCTCCTGGCGCACCTGCCGACCCCTTGCTGCCGGGGCTGCGCCGGCGTGCCTCCGACCGCCGGCTCTATCAGGGAGGGCAGCTTGATGACCCCGTGTTCGGCGAGATACACGAGGATCTACGCCGCATGAAGCGGCTACGCCTCTCATTCATCGATGAGCCCGGGCCGGATTTGATGGATTATCTGCTGGCGGCCGAGGCCTTTCTCTGGCAGGATGAGAAGATCCTGCCCGAAATGCTGTCTTGGATCCGTTGGAACCAAAGCCAGGTGGAACGGACGCGTGACGGCGTGCCCTGGCGGTCGCTGGCGGTCAGCTTTCCGGTTTCACGTCTGATGTATCTGGTTGCCAAATCGGCCCTGGTGCGGCGGATGGCCCGCTGGAGCGGGGGACCGCTGCGCGCTCAGCAGGAGACTTTGAAGGCTCAGGTCGCCTCGTCGGCCGCGCTGGGCGGCTTCACCGTGAGCGAGCCAACCCCCCGGTCCTTCGTCGAAGTCGGCCGGGCCTTCGTGCGCGCCTGGCTGCGGCTCAACCTGGCGGGATACGGTGTACAGGTTATGGCTTCGCCGGTGTTGCATGCACTGCAGCACGCCTTGGGGATCCTGCCGGAGGACGTGCCCCAGGCAAGCCGCCGAGTCTTTTCCGATGGACGCCGCATCCTGCTCGAGGCCTTCCAAGCTCCGCAGGGCGATTATCCGGTTTGGGTGTTCCGCACCGGGCGCAGCTCCGAGCTCCCGAGAGACATGCGCACCCGCCGCCGGCCGCTCGAGAGCTGGGTTCGCAGTTAGAAGCACCGGATCCTGCGGGCCAGGCCTTGGGATGCACGCGCCCGGCACGAATGAGGTGCAACCGATCCCCTCGCAGGTCTACCCCCGCGCATCCTTCGACAAGCTCAGGATGGCTATTCGCTTGACGTAGGTAGCACCTGCAAACGACATTCATACGCCAGCGTTGATCCCCCGGACCTTGCCGAAGGGCACAACTGCAAAACTCCACTCACACAAACGCACCCAACGCCCTGAGCCTGTCCTGAGCTCGTCGAAGGGCCTGTCGAAGGGCGCAGGTGCAACCGATCCCTCGCAGCTCCACGCCCGCGCATCCTTCGAAAAGCTCAGGATGGCTAATCGCTTGTCGTGGGTAGCACCTGCCTTCAACGATCCCACGCCCGATATGCGCTTGCGCCCTGGTAATCGATATGGTAGCCTAGTCAACACATATATGAACACTGTTCATGATGCTGAACACACCCCTGAACGTGATTATGCCGTCCCGTCGGTCCACCGGGCCCTGCGGCTGCTCGAAA
>CAZFCJ010000018.1:0-44581 GCA_964517315.1 uncultured Anaerolineaceae bacterium
GGAGGGCGTTGAGCAAATCCATTCCAGCGAGTATCGCAACCCCGACCGGCTGCCGTCCGGAGCCGTGCTTGTGGTCGGCAGCGGGCAGTCCGGTTGCCAGATCGCCGAGGAGTTGCTTGAAAGTGGTCGGAAGGTGTACCTGTCTACTGGACGCGCGGGGCGGCTCCCGCGTCGCTACCGCGGCCAGGATGTGGTGCGGTGGATGGAGCGGATCGGATTCTTCGAGCGGACGGTCGACGAGCTCGATTCTCCGGCAGAGCGCTTCCGCCCCAGCCTACACGTTTCAGGCAAGGGTGGTGGCCGCACCCTGAATCTGCACCGCTTCAGTCGGGAGGGGATGACGCTGCTGGGGCACTTGCGCGATACACGCGGAGCGCAGCTCGACTTCAAACCGGATCTTCAGCGGAACCTGGCCGAGGCGGACCGGGTGGCCCGCGAGTTCAAACAGGGTGTGGACAAGTTCATCCGTACGCAGGGGTTGCAGGCCCCTGAGGAAGACCTTCCTGTACTGCGAGATGGTTATCACGCGCCGGTGATCACTGAGCTGGACTTGGAGGCGGATGGGATCGGAACGCTCATTTGGGCCACCGGTTACACATTTGACTTCTCCTGGGTGAAATTCCCGATCTTCGATGAGTTCGGCTATCCGGTCCAGCAGAGAGGCGTTACGTCCCAACCCGGCCTGTATTTCGTGGGGCTACACTGGCTTCACACCATCAAATCGGGCCTGCTGGCCGGGGTCGGGGACGACGCGGCTCATGTGGGGGCCCATATCGAATCCCACCGTTGATGGGGTTGATCCAAAGGCTGCGTCCACGTATGGATGCTTCCTGCGACGAACAGCGTGAAGATGCCCGCGCTGTGAGCCGTAGACGCAACGTCTCATCGGCTCTCCGCGCCGGGGAGGCCGTAGGCTTTTCTCAGGCCTGAGCGCTCTCCGCCTGCTTATGTCAAATGAGCGCCCGCGGGGGCTCGGTTACCGCTACTGGGCTTCCGCTGTCGAGTGCGGTTTGGTTGGCCGTCTCAGCCGCCGTCGGAGAGGTCCATCTGCAACCCTTCGACAATCGAGATCTGCCGTTTGGCGCCGTGGGCCCACGCGCTCTCGAAGTCGGCTCCGCCTAACGCCTCCCGCAAATACGCCAGGTTCCGCTCGTACAGCTCCTGGTCGGCCGGGTCGATGGATGAGCCGATGGACTCGCGGATGGAGTGGGCCGCTCCGTACAGAGAAACCGCCTCGTGATGCCTGTCGCTGACCAGGCTGACCTCGGCCAATTTCTCCAAACACCAGGCCATGCCGCCCTTGTCCACCAGCTCCTTCCGCAGCGCGAAGCTCTCGAGCAGATGGCGCGTAGCTTTCCCCCAGTCCTCCTGGCGGATGGCGACCCAGCCGAGGGTGCCGAGGGTGGCCCCCATGCCCCATTTGTCACCCAATGAGGAGCGGACCTCGAGGCTCTCCTGCAGATACTCGGAGGCCCGCTCAAGGTCACCCATCCGCACGGACACCTCTCCCAGGCCGGAGAGGTTGAAGCCAACACCGGAGCGATCTCCTGCCTGGCGGGTCAGATCGAGGCTGTCCTGCAGGTGAGCTTCAGCCGTGTCGTAATCCCCGGTGCGCATCGCGGCCCAAGCCAGATTGGTAATGGCGTTGGCCTCGCCGGAAATGTCCCCGAGCTCCCGGAAGAGCGATAAGGCCTCCTCAAACTTATCCTCCACCGCGGCGTAGTTCCCCCGCTCCGTGTCGACCATCCCCAGGCCGATCAGGCATTCCGCAGTCCACGCTGGCTCCTCGAGCTGGCGCGCCAGATCTAAGGCTTCCGAGTAGTGCGTGTTGGCCGCTTCGAGGTTGTTCTGACGGTAGGCCAATCGGGCGGCTCCGAGGACGGCCCTGGCTCCCAGCCGCGCCCCGGCATCCCCGCCTGCCCACTCGAGCGCGGACGTCACAGACGCATACCCTTCGCTGAGATAGCCCCGCATGACCCAAAACCTCGCCATGCTGCCGGCGAACCGCAAGCCGAGCTCCGGTTCGTTAACCTGATCCAAGCTCCAGCCGACTGCAGTGCGCAGGTTGTCATGGTCGGCTTCCAAGCGCTCAATCCAACGCTTCGCGTCGGGTCCCTCGAGGTGAGAGTCCGCCTCCTCAGCGAAGCCCGCGAAATGGTGTGCATGGCGCTGCTCGATTTCGTATGCCGTACCGTCAGCTTCCAGTCGTTCCAGCGCGAACTCACGGATCGTCTCGAGCATCCGATACCGCGGCTCGCCATGGGGACCTTGCTCCTGGTAAATGAGGCTCTTCGTGATCAGGGACTGGACGTCGTCGACAATCACCTCGCCGCTCTCATCCCGACAAACCGCCCGCAGAGCTTCCAGATTGCATCCGCCTGTGAACACTCCGAGGCGGGCGAAGAGGACCTTCTGGGAGGAGTCCAACAGGCTGTGGCTCCATTCCAGGGTGTTGCGTAGGGTCTGCTGCCGTGCAGGTGCGTCTCGCGGTCCTCCGGTAAGCGTCCCCAACCGATCTTCAAGGCGATCCAAAAGGGCCTCGGGTGGGAACATACGCACGCGGGCGGCCGCCAGTTCGATCGCCAGCGGGAGCCCGTCCACACGGCGGCAAATTTGGGATACAGGGGTTGAGTTATCGTCCGTGAGTTTGAAGTTGGGGTCCAACGCCTTGGCTCGATCCTGGAAAAGGCGAACAGCTTCGCTGGATTCCAGCATCTCCTCCGGCGATTCAGCTTCGGCCTGAGGGACCGATAGGGGAACAAGGTGCAGCTCGCGCTCGCCGTAAACGCGCAACGGCTCGCGGCTGGTGACCAGGCACTTGAGCCCAGGCGCGGCCGCCAGCAGGTCCCCGACCACCGGCGCACCTTCAACCAGGTGTTCAAAATTGTCCAGCAGAAGCAGTGCCTCGCGCCCTGCAAGGTGGTCCTTTAGTTCCTCGAGCGCGGAGCGGTCGCCTTGCTCCTTGACGGCCAGCACAGCGGCAATCGCGGATGGTATCATGGCGGGCTCCACCAGAGGAGAGAGGTCGACGAAGCGTGCGCCGTCGACGAAGTCGGGCGCCAGCCTC
Source organism: uncultured Anaerolineaceae bacterium (assembly GCA_964517315.1). Taxonomy (GTDB): domain Bacteria; phylum Chloroflexota; class Anaerolineae; order Anaerolineales; family E44-bin32; genus DASWJQ01. Next base: position 3,068 of record CAZFCJ010000018.1, read on the forward strand.
TTGACCACTTCAAACGCCAATCGGGTCTTGCCCGTTCCGCCCGGACCGGTCACGGTTATGAGTCGATGGTCGGGGCTTTCCAGGAGCTGCTTGACCTGCCGGATCTCTCGCTCACGGCCGATAAACGCGGTGGCCTGGGCGGGCAGGTTGTGATGTGGCTTGATCCGGTCCCGTTCCGCTCCCACAGCGGCTGCCGCCGGCCGTTCCCCTGCCGCAAGCGCCTCGTAATGGCTCACGGTTTCAGGCGATGGTTCAACGCCAAGCTCGGACTCAAGGGCTTGTACGCAGCGTTCAAAGGTCGCGGCAAGCGCCGCCGCGTCGCCCAGCGCCGCGTGAGCGGTCATCAGAGAACGATAGGCGGGCTCAGGCGCGTGACCTAATGAAATCCAGTGCTCGGCCCACTTGAGAACGGCATTCCAGCGGCCCGCTTCAACCATCGCCCCCAGCGCGTCGGGCATGTGCCGCTGGAACAGGGCTTCCAATCGCTCGCGCTGTCGGACTGCCCAGTCCTCATACCAGCCCGGGAGCAGTTCGCCTTGATACAGACCGGCCCAATCCGTCCATTCCTCTACGGTGGCGGCGTCCTCGGCTCCGCGCTCGAGTCGGTGGACGTCAACGCCCAAGGGTCGTGCTCGAGCGAGCGCGATGGTCGCCTTGTCGGCCTCGATGACTTCATCACCGATCGATTTGCGCAGCTGCCACAGGGCCTGGCGCAAGTTGCCCCGGGCGTTGGATTCGGTCGATTCTGGCCACAAGCTTCCGGCCAGCTTCTCCCGTCGGTGAGCGACTTCGGGATGCAATGCCAAGTATGCCAACAGCGCCTGAGCCGGTCGGGAGGTGATCTCGATGGGCTCGCCGTCAGCTTCGACTTCAAATTTGCCCAATAAGTGAAGGTCAGGCATGGCGCGTTCAGTTTCCTCGGTGAAGGACCGCGGTGCAGCGGGGATCTGGGCACCCGGCAGTATAGCACGCGAGCATGGCCCCCAAGTGCGACTATCGCTTGCCGTACTCCGACAGGCCGAGGTGAGTTGAGAGTGAACCTCCGCCTCACAGGCCGAAATTCGTGCCAGAGCTGGGGCTCGTGTAGAGGGCAAGGCCGGCGGGGGTTGGTCTGTTTCCCTCATCCGGCGGATCAGGGGGACCGGTCAGTGCTTGTAGGGAGCCCGAACGCTTTCGTGGAACCAATTGGGGCTGGTTTGCGTCTACAGGACGAGAGGCACGCGGGAGTTGAAGGAGTAGACCATGAATATCCGATCAGCAGCGCTGGCGCTTGTCATCCTCGCTGTGACCGCAGCGCCCGGCCTCGCCGCAGGTGAAGCCCAATCACCTGACGATCCTCCCCAACCCTATGGCCGTGAGCACCCTGACCCCCCCGAAGTGGACGGTGATTACATTCGGGCCATCGAACGGACGGCCAACATGGTGGGGGATGGGAACGCCGTGAGGCTGGCGGACAGCTACGGTCTCGATTTGGTCAATGTAACCTGGGAGGACACCGGCCGATTTTACGATTCGGCGGTCGGGCCCAACATCTCCGACATGACCATCCAGGTGCAGCACATGGATCCGGAGACCGGCCAGTACGTGCTCAGCCTGATGCCCGTCATCCGTTATCCAAACTTCGAAGATCTGACCGCCGACATTTCGCCCGACGACTTCTATCTGCTCGTCGGCAATGAGGAAGGCGAGGATCTCCGGCGTGTGACGCTGACCGAATACCTGGATCACTTCCGTGATCATCTCAGTGAGCCAGCCTCGTGGGCCGGGCATCGCGATTCGCTCCTGGCTCCGCGCGACAGCCACGTCCTGGTCAGCGCGCAGGCGGCGTTTCTGCCGGTGCCGCAGCAGGGTCGGGCTGAATTCAATCCAGTGCTGTTCAACTACCAGTCCTACCAGGACAACCCGGCCGTGCTGGCGATCGTGGCCACGCGCGAGGGGACCAGCGCTACGGTGATCGACAACACCCGCAACGCATTCCCCGCCGGATGGTCGTGGGGCCAAAGGCTGTTCTTCAACCAGAACGGCGAGCGCGCCAGCTTCACCGGTGAGCGCTTGAGCGACTTTGTGGAGGATAAGCGGCCGGACGATTCGCTCTCGCCCAGGGCCTCCGGGGAGGCCGGCCTGAACATGGTGCTGCTGATTCAGGTACCGCTCAAACAGCGCGAGCCGAGACGGAGCGCCTTCCCGACGGCAGTCATGGAGGCCGCGGCTGTGCCCTCCGCGGAGACCATGAAGGAAGAGAGCGACGTGGAAATCGCGGTCATCGGCCACGGCGAAGTGGAAGGACCGTTCACCGAGGTCGACGATCTGCCAATCGAGCGCGATCCGCGCTTCCCGATCCGGGTGACGGTCCAGTTCTACAAGGCGACCAGCAACGGTGTCGTTTCTCCCGGCGACATGCAGGCTATCGGCGACCAGATCGAGCGCGTGTATGAAGACGGTGAATACGTCGGCAGCCTGGTCGTGGATGGGCCTTCCGATCGACCGACGGAACACGATGGGCCCAAGGTCGAACCGCCGGATTGGTGGCAGGACTTCTGGCAGCGCTTCGAGAGCGATCTGCAGATGAGCCGCTGGGAAGCGCTTCGAGTGCTTGAAAAACTGGGCGCGGTCGCCTGGCGCTGGCCGGACATGGCTCGCTAGTCTCGAACCGAGGTAGGAATCAATGAAAAGTGGAGCGCCTCAGGCGCTCCACTTTCCGATTCAATGGCTTTCGCAGCAGCCGGTGGGGATCATACGCTCCAATAACGGTGCAAAAACGCCGGATAAACGGGTCAGCGCGAGGCTGGTGACAGATAAGCGAACAGGGAGAGCAAAAGGAGACCCGACCATGTTGCTGAACGGATATGCAGCCGAGAAGATCGCCCAGGACAAGATGAGAGAGACCCGCCTAAGGGCTGAGAACAACCGACTCGCGGCCGCGTTCGCACCCGACACCAGCACGAGGACAACCGTGATGAAGACGGTGATCGCGGTGGCGGGTTTGATCGCCGCAGTCCTGATCGATCTCTAAGGCCCCCGGCCCACAATCGATCCGTCGTGAGTCGAAGGAGCCGGGCGAACCCCGGCTCCTTCGACTTCTGAATCCTTATCCACCTCGACCCGGCCCAGCAAGCCGATCAACGCTGGAATCCCAAACACACTCACAGCCCGTCGAGGGCTCGGCCTTCTTGTAGATCAAGTGGCCTTCCCGCAGGCCCCCAACCGTCGGTGCGCTCAGTGCATCAAATCCATCCACATCACCAGGCCCCGCCACTCGCCGTAGGGTTCGTAGTGCCGTCTGATTTCAGAATCTTTGGGCCTTCTACCGTTGTTGAACTTCTCGGCGAACATCGCCCGGCTTTCACTGTCGATGGTCAGGCGATCGTAGTGGCCGAGCAGCTTCAGCATGACACTGGCCGCATAGGGTCCGAAGCCCTTCAATTCGGTGATCGCAGAGTACAGTTCGTCCGATGCCATGTCGCTTCGATCCCAACTCTCGACGTCCAGCTCGCCGGCGGCGATCCGGCGGGCCAGGTCGAGCAGGTAGGCGGTGCGGTAGCCGGCACGCAGGTGCTCGCCAAGCTCGTTTTCATTGAACGGTGCGATCCGCTCTGGAGCCGGAAATGCGTGGGTCCCATCCGGCCCCTCGCGGCCCAACTGGGCCGCTCGCTGAACCATATTGCGCGTGCCGGCCCAGGTTGTGTTGGTTGTGAAGAGGGTCTTGACCATGTCCTCCCACACCGTCGGCGAACGCAGCAGCCGGCCGGCGCCGGTGCGCCGCACCCATGCATAACGCCTGTGTCCTCGCAAGCTGGCGTAGAAAGGTCCGAGGTCCTGATTAAGGCTGAAAATTCGGGCGACCACGCGCTCCATCTCCCGCCGCACGGCCGCAGGCAGCCGCCCATCGACCCCCTGAACAAGAACACGAATCCCGTCTTCATCGGGGGTGAACGTCAATCGGACAACGGTACCGTCGGACATTTGGTGCACTCGTTGAAGACTCGATAGCTGGGGTGGGTATGAAAACGGCGCCAGCTGGATCCAGCCGTGGCTTTCCAGGGTTGTCTTGAAGCGAAAGTCTTCCGGCGCCTGCAGTTTGAATTCGGTCAAAGGGTTCGTTCGTCCGCTTTCACTTGGATTGCGGCGAGCATCGCGGCGCGCCGGCGACGTCTTCTTTCGCGCTGCGGCTGTTCGCACGGGCACCGACGGTTTCAATAAAGCATGAGTTTGTACGGATGACACCGCAATAATACCCGAGCTGGTGTCGTTTTCGAATTGGAGCGGTCCGAACGCGACGAGCGAGGTCGAAAGGTCTACGAGGCCCATCGAGGGAGTGGGGAAGGTGGCGCACGCAATCTGGGACGCCAGCTCCGCGCGCCTCGGTGGCTCAGATTCCAGCAGGGCTGGGGCGGCTCCTACGCGGCCTGATGGACTCCGGGAACCTTGGGCGTTTCAGGATCGGGTTTTGAGCCGTTCGCCAGGCCATCGGTGGGCCAGCGGCCCTGCTGAGACTCGGCCGATTGCAGCTGATCCTCGACCTCGCGGTGAACGAGGATCAGGAAGTCCGCGAATCCATCCGCGTCGAGCCGCCCTAGCCGACGTGCAAACTCAGATGTGAAACCGCACTCGACAAGGACGTTCTCGATCTCGCCAAGCTCGTAGGCTTGCTCGACCTGTGGATCGACGGTCGATCGTCCGAACAGCTCATTTAGGGCTTCCAGCATTTCGGTTCCCCCTTTTTTCTTCGCGCCCAGCTCAATGTCGACAGGTCCGGGAGACGACCTGTCGGTCTGGAACAAGGTCGGACTGGCGGGAGCTGAAGAGGCTGCTAGCCTCCTCCTCCGCCGCCTTCCATCGGAGAACGGGTTGACATGGGAACAATCTCCACTCCGGTCATCGGTTCGTTGTTCCCAATCTATGGTTTTGATGCTCAAGAATTGCTTAATAACGAAGACGGCTCCTCAAGGGCAGGGCCAGAGGAGCGAGGTGGTGAATTTCAGGTTGTTGAGGGAGGGGCTATCCGATCTGTTCCTGGTAGAAGCGGCGCGCTTCAGGCGGGGGTTCGACGCCCAATTCGCTATCAAGCCTGCGGACGTACTTGTGGTAATGGGTGATGATTTCACTGCGACGTCCGAGGTCCGCCAGGGCCTCCATATATCGGAGATGAAGGTCGTCGCGCAAGGGGTCGATGGAGAGCGAGCGCTGCAGACTGTGGGCCGCCCGCTCCAGCTGGCCTGCCGCCTCGGCCGCCTCGGCATGGTCGGTCAGGAGATCGAGCAGCAGCGCCTCCAATTCGCGACGGCGCTCGAGGACCCAATTCTCGGCGAACTCAGGAAGGAACGACCCCTGGTATGAGCTGATCGTCTCATCGAGCGCGAAGGGTCGACGGGGGTCGCCTTTAGGAACCGCTTGGGCGATATGGGCCGAGCGCTCGAACTCCAACGCGTCATAGCGGATCGACCAATTCGGGTAGAGATAGTACAGGGACCCGTCGATGTCAACCGCCCGGTCGCCGAGTTTACGCCGAATGGTGTGAACGGCGGTATACAGGCTTGACACCTGCCGCTCAGGGTCCACTTCCGGCCAGAAGGTCTCCAAGATGTGGTCGCGGGCGACAGGCTGTTTGTCCACGAGGTAGAAGAGCAGCTGGCGCGGCAAGGGGGGGAGATCGGTCACCTGCTGTCCCTCGAATCGGATAACGCCGCTGCCGAGGGCGTTCACGAGTAGATTCACATCCTCGTAGATGTGGGGTTCGGACCGCCGTTCATAGCTGCGGCGAACCAGCCGCATGAAATCCAGGCGGTGCTGCAGCTGGTCGACGAGGGGGTCCTCAGGAAAAGCGGTCTGCGCCAGAATGAGAAGCCGCTCATCGTGCGAAAGTTCTCCAGCCAGCACCTGAAGAGTCCCCTGACGGTCGGCGGTGTCCAATGCCTTACGCAGCGGTTCCGCTGCGGCTTGCTCCCCGGCCTCGACAAGCGTCGCCAGGGCCAGGCAATAGGCCAGCAGGGTGCGATTCTGAGCCGTAAGACCGACTTCGGTTCGGTCGCCGAGGCGCTCCAGCCTTGTCCTGGCCTGGGCCGCGTCCTCGCCGATCTGAAGCGCAGCGGCGTGCATCTCCAGCGTTTCTTCCCCGGTGTATGGACCGGCTTGTTCGGCGGCTTGCTCCAGCCAGTCCCTTGCCAGATCTGTGTTGCCCGCCCGACGGTGGAGCTGACAGGTCTGCAGGTAGCCGTATCCGACCAGGCTCGACACCCCAACTCTGCGGGCGGTGCGCAGTCCTTCCCCGTACAGGTCCCCCGCCTGAAACCTCAGGCCCAAATCATTGAACACATCCCCCTGACCCAATAGGACAGAAGCTTCATAACGCAGACTCCCCGCCCGCCGGGCGTGCTTGATGGCCTCCTCGAAGAGATCCAAGGCCTCGTTGTAGCGGCCGTGCGCATGGGCCAGATTAGCCAGGTTGTTGAATGAGATGGTCAGTGGAAGTGGGGCCTCGAGCTCCAATAACTCCTCGTGGGCCCGTTGACTCGCTTCGTAAGCCTCGAGCCCTCGGCCGCGCGCGATGTGGATTGTGGCTCGGTCCATGAGCGCCTGCGCGTACGTGTAACGGTGCTCTGTGCCGTTCAGCAATTCCGTCGCCTGCTGTGCCAGCCGCTCAGCCTGTTCCAAATCCTCGCCCAACTGATACATCGCCATCGCCCGCAGACGGAGCGCGGCGCTCCGCCGCAGGACCTGAGGATCCTGCTCCGGTGGGAGAAGAGATTGGACCTCCTCGCCCATTCGAAGCGCCAGTGCCGGCTCGCCGCGCTGCAACGCCAGGTGTCCCTCGACGTAGCGGGCCCGGGCCAGAAGGTCAGGATCGGCCTCCCCCGGATCGAAAGGAACCGCAGCGCGTGAAAGCCAGGTCTCCGCCTCTTCGAACTGGCCCAAGTCGCAGGATAGAGTCGCTACGGTCAGCAGCAGGTTTGGCGAGTCTACCCGGGCCTCATGCAGTGAGCCTGCCCATGATTTCAGCGTCGTCAATCGGCCCTGAGAGAACAGGTCTTGCGCGGACTCTTCGGCAAGCCGCGCTGCGGCCTCCATGCTGCCCGCCGAGGTGTACAGTTCGAACGCGTCTTCGACGGCACCCTCGTCGGCGAAGTGCTCGGCGGCTTGGTGGCGAAGGTGCTGCAAGCGTTCGGGATCGCCCAGTTCCATAATTTCGATCAGCGAACTGCGAAAGAGCGGGTGATATTCATAGCTTCGGGGCTCGGTCTGGATGGCAGTGATGAAATAACCCCTGCGCATGAGCTCTCCCAATCGCGCCTCGCTGTCCGGCCGCTCCAAGACGGCGTCACAGGATTGGGCAGTCATCTTGGGCAGCACCGCCGATTCCAGCATGAATTCCCTGAGTTCCTCGGACACCTGAGCGACGACCGCCTCGGCGAAGAAGGAGGTCGGGCCTTTGTAGTCCGGCAGAAACGAGGCCCGGGCATTTCTCTCGGGATCAATGGCGAACAACAGGGCGCCCATGATCCAGCCGCCCGTTCGCCGGTGCAGATCTTGAAGGGAGGGAAGATCCAGATCGAGGTCGAGTTTGCCCTGCACGAGCTCCGCCAGCTCTTGTTCTTCAAGCGCCAGATCGAGCGGTCCAAGGCCGCCTACCTCTCCGTCCATCACCAGTGAGGGCAGCGAAATACGCGGAATTTCCCGGCTCGCGATCACGAAGGTCACGGATTCGGGCAGCGCTTTTAAAAGAAGGTCGAGAAATTCGACGGCCGGCTCGGACCGGTTGATCCACTGGACATCGTCAAGCACAATCAAAAACGGCTCGGGCACCGCCTCCTGAACGCCTTCAGCGATGCCGGTGGCCAGCGATTGCGCTGTGGAACCCGGTGGGTGCTCAAGATCGAGGCGGCCGCGCAGGCGGTGGAATCGGCCCGTCAAGCTGACCGTCATGAGATTGGCCAGGCGAACGACGTCCTGATCGGCGGCGCTCAGCCGCAGCCAGCATGCCGGTTGGTCGACCTCCTGACAGAAGCCGGCCACGAGCGTGCTTTTTCCGTATCCCGGAGGAGCCTGGATGAGGATCAGGCGACGCTCCAGGAAATCGCGCATGCGGGTAAAGAGCGCGTTGCGCGGAAGGTACGCTTCGGGGATCGAAGGTGGGATGGTCGCGGGTCTCAGGGACCCTGTGCTCCGTGCCATATAGGATGGTTGGCGCGTCAGCTGTTGCCGAGGTGTTGCTGTCCTCCGGTCGTCTTTCGCATTGTACATCGATAGAGGTGCAGGATGCGACTCTGTCGTCGGTTGACGCCCTGGTCCTGAGTATGCCATGATGCGGCCAGGATTCGAGAGGCGGAGGAACGCGTTCCAATGCGAATTGCGATCTTCGGGGCGACCGGCCAGTTCGGCGGTGCGGTCAGCCAAGCGCTGGCGGATGAGGGTCACGAGCTTTCCGCTCTGGTGCGTCGGACTGACCCCCATCTGCCTCCCCAGGTCAACGTCCAAACCGCGAAGCAGTTCAAGCTCGAAATCATGGCCGACCACCTGCAGGGCACCGAACTGGCCATCTACGCCATCGGCCGGGCGGAGCAGTGGGTGCCGGATCCTTCGGTTTTCTGGCGGGTCAACGTGGAGCTATTCGAGCTTTTTCTGCAGGCGCTACATCGAGCGCGTACTCCGGCGTTGATGTACCTCTCCACATTTGAGACGTTCGCCGCGGTCGACGGCCGAATTCGCGAATCGCATCCGGACGCCGACCCCGAGGCTTTTTCGGCCTACTATCGTTCCATGTTCGCGGCCTACGACGCGGCCCGCGTGTTTGCCGATCGCCACGGGATCCGCCTGGTCACGCTCCATCCCTCCGCGGCCTACGGCGGCCGCAACACCGGGCGAGGGCTGACGGATTATTTGGGGAACTTGCTGCACCGGCGCGTATGGCGGGTCCCGTTCATCCCCCCCACGCGCTTTCCCTTCGTGCATGTCACTTCACTCGCAGACGCGGCCCGGCGCGCATTGCATCAGGAGGGCCCGTATATCGTGAGTGATGGGGTGACGAGCCTGCGTGAGATGGCTCGAAGCGTGCGCGCCCGCGGAGCGGGATTCGTGCCGCCGCGGGTGCCGGTATCAGTCGCGCGCTTGTCGGCGACGGGGCTCGAGATATTGGCCCGGCTGACGGGGATTCGGCCTCTGATGGCTCACGTGCAGCTCGATTACCTCACGGCTGGCCACTCTCCGGTCGCCGAAAAGGCTCGAGCGAGCCTCGGGTGGGAGCCACTATCGCTCGGCAAGGGCATTGAGCTCTTTCTAGAGGATCGAGGCCGCCGAAGGGCGGGAAGCGGCGGGGTGTGAGATGCTTGAATCGCTCCTTGGGGCCATGAAGATGGCTCGTCGGCTAGCTCCCTTGAGGGTCCAAGGCGGGAACGCGAAATGACATCTGTGGACTGGCGCACATGGTTGTTTATCGCTTTGTTGATTTTCGTCGGGGTGGGGCTCATTTACCTCGCGTTCGACCCGGCCACCGAAGGCGAGCACGCGCCGCCGTGGGTCATCGCGGCGAGCGGCGCGGTCTTCGCCGTGGCCGGTCTGGCCGTGCTGGTCGACGTATTGCCCGAATTGCGCGCCTCACCCGAGTTGAAGGGGCGCTTGCACGGCGGTCTGGGCTTCGTCATCATCCTGCTTTTTGCGTTGATCGCCAACTGGATCGCATTCGGACCGGGCGAACGGAGCGGAGAGGTCACGTTCGCACTGCCCCTGTTCGGGTTCTCGACGGGCGGGGATTGGTTGCTGCGCGCCCCGTTCGCCTGCTCGGCGGTCTTCATGAATGTGCTCGTGATCTTATTGGTGGTGCGGGGTCTGCGAGGCGCGCTGAGGCGCAAGGGGTGACGGCAGGGGCGTCCGGAGACCCGCACCCACAGCCGTTGCGTATAGTCACAAGGAGGCGTCGACGCGGTCGCCCCCGAGCAGTTTCACCCCAGCGCGCGGATCACCGCCCCGAACTGGTGGTAGAGTCGATCCGCGCTGGGTGTTGATTGTTCGTCGCTGCGAAGGGTGGAGTTTACAGAGTGGAGGCGAGGTGACTGGCGAAAATGAGGCCGTCGATTTCCCGGTGTTGTGGTCCGATCTGGACACGAACGGCCACGTGCGGCACACGGTGTATGGTGATTGGGCGGGGGAGGCTCGCCATAGGGCCCTCGCCAGGGCCGGAGTACGGCCCGGACGACTTGAGGAACTCGGGATGGGGCCGGTCCTGATCCGCGAGGAGGCCCGCTATCTGCGCGAGGTGCGGGCTATGGATCGAGTCCGCGTGGTGACGAAGCTGGGCGGTCTCTCCGCTGATGGCTCGCGCTGGCGGATGCGCCACGAAATTTACCGCGCTGACGGTGAACTGGCTGCGCGCATTAAAGTGGAGGGCACATGGCTGGACTTGAACACACGACGACCGGCGGTTCCACCGGCGGAACTCAGCGCGATGTACGATCAAATGGAGCGCAGCAAGGATTTCGAAGAACTCAAGTCTCTCGTCCGCGGATGACGGGGGCTGGTCCGGCTCGTGTTCAACTGTGAGTCCGACTGTTTCGGCCTGCAACGATGTACTGGATCGATAATCGCCGCGGCTATCTGACCGACTGGTCCACCCAAGTCTGGGTCCGGCTGTCCGGCCGGAGGGTGATCCTTCATGAGAACCGTTGGTTGGCTGGACCGACCGCCGGGCCACACGGAGTTGGTTCCGATTTCTTTCGCAGTTGGAGCGATGAGAACGGATACTGGATCGGGCTTCATCAAGAGGACGCTGGACTCGTCGAAAACATGGCTGAACTCGCTGGCCCGGGGTTCGATCCGGCCGAGCTCGATCCGGCCGTCCGTGACTTCTATGTGGCCACAGCGGATTATGAAATCGACGCTTGGGCGCAGTGGCGATGGCCGTTCTCACCGTTCGGCGGACTGCTGGCCCGGATCTTCAGCCGCCGGCTGGGACAGCTGAACGTGCCGCTGGAATCCTTGGACACCAGTCGGGGAATGACCAGCGAAGTGATCGTTGTCCGTCAGCGGCCGGGCGGACCAAGGCTGTTTGCCGCCTGGGTCCGGGAATTGCTCGCCAGCGGTCAGGTGCTTTACGCGGGCGCTTACTCGACGGTTCGGATTCCCGGGCACCCCTCGGCCTGCGTCCGGGTTGTTTTCCCGCTGCCCAATGGCAGCGCCATCGTGATCATGCGGCCCGTGAACGGACCCGCGGGCGGCCTGCGGTTGGTGTCGGCCGGAAGGCGCTTCGGCGATCCGGGCTTCTACTTTCTTGTAACGAACGGAGAGGGGCAGAGCTGGGCACGGTATGTACGGGCCATGCAGGAGACGATCACCGTGTACCCGGATGGGAGCGCGGGCAGCCGGGCAGACCATGAAATGCGGATCTGGGGCGTGACGTTCCTCGAGCTCCACTACCGTTTGTGGAAGAACGCGCGCCAGCCCCTTCCTGAAAATGAAAGGAGCAGGTGAGGGATGAGCGGAAAGGAAGATCGACCGGTCGGAAAGACAAAAGACGCCGGCTGGCAGGTGGGCGCCCGCAGGACGTACGATCTGCCCCTGGATCGGGTCTGGGAGTTCCTCACCTCTGAGAGAGGTCTGCGGCTCTGGCTTGGAAAAAGTCCGGGGATTGAGCTGAGAGCCGGAAATGCATATCGGCTGCCGGATGGGACGGGTGGCGAGGTCCGAGTGTTCAAGCCTCGCTCCCACATTCGACTCACATGGCGCCCGCCGGGTTGGGAGCGTCACTCGACCGTTCAGCTGCGCGTGATTCCCAAGGGTGAACGCTGCGTCGTTGCCTTTCATCAGGAGCACCTGCCGGATGGGGCCGCCCGGGAGACAAGGCGAGCATATTATCTCAAGGTCTTGGAACAATTGGAGGACGAGCTGGAGACCGAGAACGCGGATCGTGAGTAACCTCGAGCGCTGAATGGGGTTCTAAAGGAGTGAAGAGAACCCCATTATGATTCTCTAAGGAAAAGGGAGGTTCGAAATGACGCTCGAGCAGATTGTGGTTTGGATCGTCGTCGGAGGACTGGCCGGAGTGCTGGCCGATGCGTTTGTGCGCGGTATCGCTCTCAGCCTGATTGAGGCCATTCTCGTGGGAATCCTGGGAGCCTTTGTTGGAGGTTGGCTCTTTGGAGTGCTGGGCATCTCGATCGGGACGGGATTCGTGGCAGATGTCATCGTGGCCCTGGTCGGAGCGGTGGTGCTGTTGCTGGTCGTGAGGGCTCTCCGCAGTTAGTCGGGTCACGCCCTGCTAGCCGACGTCCGATCAATCGCCGGCTCCAGCCACCAAGGCGGAGCCGGCGTCTTTAAACGATGTCGCCACGCCCATACGCCAATGTGCCGCGCTCTTCGGAACATAGTACATTCCAGCACCCTGAACCCCCTGGCTCTACGACCCCCATCATCGAACGCTTGGAGGCAGGAACTAACCAGCCCGGGGTCATATGCGATGCTTCCGACCGAGAGAGCTGCCGTCCATTGGATCGAGAGCCTCGAATTTCACCCGCAGTCGGGGTTGGCGTCGTTTCAAGCTACTGCTAAGGTAGTAGCGGTGGAAATCTCCATGCGTTGCACGACTGCATTCCAGTTCCCGCCAAGGGGATCCGGAGATGGCCCGCCAACGCTGGGTTCAATGCGCCGATTTCGGGAAGACGGACATGAAGATTGCGTTTACCGCGGATCTACATTTGACGACGCGCGAGTCGCACCCCGAACGATACACTGTCCTGGAGCGCATCCTGCAGCAGTGCGGTGAGCTCGACATCGATCTGCTCGTGATCGCTGGGGACCTTTTCGATCAGACCCTGCAGAACTTCGCCGACTTTGAGGCCACCTACCTCTCGGTTCGGCCTGAAGAACTGCAGACGATCGTGATTCCCGGCAATCACGACCCCGACCTCCGGGGCCAGGCGTTGGCCGCCGACGGACTGGCCGTGGTCGACGACGTCCACCCGCTGCCGGTTGGCAGCGAGATGCCGCTGCTTCTGGTTCCCTATGTGAAGGGCAAGACGATGGGGGAGGCCGTTGCGGCCCATGTGGACCGCTTGCCAGAGGACCGCTGGGTTCTCGTGGGCCACGGCGATTGGGCCGCTGGAATGCGCATCCCGAATCCATACGAACCGGGCGTGTACATGCCGCTGACCCGCCAGGATCTCCGAACCTACGGTCCCACCCAGGTGTTCCTCGGTCATATCCATCGGCCATTTGACGATGGTCGGGTTCACTATCCCGGATCTCCCTGTCCGTTGGATATCAACGAGACCGGACTCCGGCGCCTTTTGATCTTCGATACGGAAACGCGTGAGGTGAGAGAGGAACGGGTCGACAGCCCGCTGCTCTATTTCAACGAGACATTCGTGATGCTGCCCGTGGAGAACGAAGAAAGCTACCTGCGCCAGGAACTGCGGGCGCGGATTGACGGTTGGGGGCTGCCCGAAGGCTGGGTGGAGAGAGTCCGGCTGAGAGTGCGAGTGTCCGGTTATACGACGAACCGTAAGCAGGCAGCCCGGATCGTCGAAGAGACTTTTGAGGGGTTTGAGTTTTATGATGAGCGCGGACCGGACCTGAGCGAACTCAGCCACACCACCGACCTGGACCGCGACCACATCGCGCGGGAAGCCCGCGCTTGGGTCGGGGGTCTGGAATGGCCTGAGGGGCCAGCGGAGCCGACCAAGGACGAGATCTTGGCTGAGGCGCTGAAGGCGATCTACGGAGCTTGATGATGCCGGTTCATATCGAACGGATCGCCGTAGAGAATTTGGGGCCGTTGAACTCCTGCGAGATGGCGTTAGCGAGGTTCAATTTAATTTACGGGCGGAATGAGACCGGCAAGACTTACTTGGTGGAGTTCCTGCTCAAGTCGCTCTTTCGCAACGCGGCGGAGTGGGCTCTGCGCGACGTTCCGGGGCAGGGCATTGTGACCGTAGGTGGATTGGCCGACGGTCCGGTCGACTTCCGGCCCGGTTCGGATAAGAAGCTGGAGGACTTCTGGGAGGCCGCCGAGACGGGTCTGCCGGCTAATATGGCTCGGCTGCTGGTCGTGAAGGGTGGTGACCTCGCCATGGACGCCGAGTCCCCCAGCGGAGTCGGTCGGGACGTCCTCAAGACCGCGCTATCCCGTGAGCGGCTGCTCGAAAAGATCCTCAGCCCGATCCTCAAGACCACTCAGGAGGCCCGCATCGAGAATGGAACGATCCAGGGGCAGCAGCGGGGTGAAATTAAACGGCGTCAGGAGCTGCTCGACGATCGGCGGCGGCTGGATAATTTATTCGAGGAGATCGAGGCACGCTATTCGCAGGGACCCCTGCGCTCGCTCGAGCTGCAGGCCCGGAAATTGAACGAGGATCTCGAAGCGCAGCGTGATGCCAAACGGCATCAGGCCTATCTGCTGCGTGAGAGGCGCGAGGAATGGAGGGCCGAGCGCGCTCTGGTGCCCGATGAGCCGCTCCAGGAACTGCAGGCCACACTGCGCGACTACCAAGGCGAGATCGGCGAGCTGGCTCGTCTTGAAGAGGAATTGGAAACCAAACAACGGGCCAGCAAGGGATATCCATGGGTCGCCCAAGCGATCGGTATCTGGGAAGGGCGTTCGCTCGAAGAGGGCGGCCCTCCCGCGTTGTGGTTGCTTGTGGCCGCCGGATTGAGCCTCATCGCCGGCCTTGCCGGATCTCTCCTCGATCAAGCTTTCATGGGGATCCTGGCCTTCGCATTCGGCATGGGCCTGGGTGCGTACTTCATCTTCCGAGTCACCCGTCCCGGGGCCAGCGGAGCCGACGTGGAGGAGCGGCAGGCGATCCGAGACGGTTACGAGGAACGCTTCGGCGAGCGACTCGGGGGGCTGGCCGGACTCCGCGCACGGCACGAGGAACTTCGTGAGGCGCAAGCGGACGCCCGACATGCCCAGGAGAGGGTGGATGAAAGCCGACAGCGCCGAGAGGAGCTGGCAGCCGCCGTGGCGCGTCAACTCCATTCGCTTACCGATGAACAGGTCTCCGAGGAGCAGTGGGCCTCGACCGTGGAAAGGCTGCGCCGCCAGGCGCGCGAGCTGGATGAAGAAATCCACCAGGTCGAGCTTCGTTTGAGCGAGCTAGGAGTTGAGGAAGCTGATTACCGCGCCGATCCGGCACCGGTCGAATTCGACGCTCGGACGCTGCGTGAATTGGAGGCGGCGCACGCCGAACTCGGGGAGCGTCTGAGGGCCGCGCAGCAGGACCTCGACGGCCTCAAGCAGGAGGTGTGCCGCGAGACCGAGAACAATATCACGGACCCGTGGCCCGAAGTGCTGGCCAATTTACGCGCTCGTCGGCAGCAGGTCGAGGCTGAGTACCGACAGATTACCGGGGAAATCCTCGGCAAGATCGGCGTCAGTCAGGTGCTGGAGGGGATCAGAGCTCAGGAGGATGAGAAGATCCGTGAAGGCCTCAAAGCGCCGGAGGTCGTTGACGTTTTGAAGAAAGTGACCGGCGCCTACGAATCGCTCGACCTGGCTGAGGAGGGTGTGCTCGTGGCCGGGGCTCGCGGCGAATATATGCTGCGCGAGCTCAGCACCGGCGCCCGCGAACAGGTGCTGCTGGCACTTCGGCTGGGATTTGCCGCCCGGTTAGCGGGAGGTGAGCCGCTCTTTCTTCTATTGGACGATGCATTCCAGCATTCGGATTGGCTGCGCCGGGAGCACCTGGTGGAGAGCGTGACGCGATTGGCCGAGGAGGGTTGGCAGGTCACCTATTTGACGATGGATGACCATATCCGAGACCTGTGCTGCGAGGTCGGGCAGGCCGAGTTCGCTGACGACTTCAACTTTACTTCCATCGACTGACCAGGGCCGCCCTGGGCCAGCCTCGGCGCAGGCCTCCAGGAAAACAGCGGAGTCATCCACAGATCTCGATGCGTTCCGAATAAACGAGAATTCTCCAAATCTGGCAGAGCCTCTTTCACAGTTCTGGAGCGGGCAGGGCGGTCCAGGGGTTCCTCGATCTGCACGAATACTGGCACCTCGATGGCCGCCCCCCATCGTCTTATTGATGGATAGACGGCCCCATGTACAGGCTTGACCACGAAAACCTGCGCCAGCTGGCCGATGACTTGGCGCAAGTCGCAGCACAGCGGGATTCTTCTCTGACCACCCGCCCGTGGAACCGTTTTGAGCCGGACGAGACCGAATGGTGGCTCGTACCGGGCACGGAGTGGCCGGCCTACAAGTACGGGAAGATATTTCTGCACTGGACGGAGAGGAAACGGCAGCGCGCCCGGGCGGCGCTGCACGTTGAAAAGGGTCTGGGGCGCCAGGCTGGCCCAGCCTATGACGCGCCTCGTGGTCGTAGGCTGATCATGGACGAACAGTGGGTATGGCACCTGCTGGTGGAAACACTCGCCGACGGACGATTCGAGGCGCGGCTGGCTGAACTCTGGCGCCGTTCGCCCGGCCGCGTCGAGCTCACCGTGGAGGCCGGCTATGTGGCCGACCCGGATTCGTTCGACCCCTACGCTTACGAGTTCGGTCGCGACCGTTATACATTTGCGCTGACTGACGATTCGGGGGCGCTCACCTTGGAGAACGCTGCTGCCGAGGCGGGCCTGCTCCAGCACCTCGATTCCGTCCATTCGCTCGAGGATTTAGCGGAGGTGATTTTGACGTTGACGGAGGAGGCGTGGATATGGGTCGACTTCATGGCCGGGGTTCCGCTTCAGCTGGCTGTGGAATCCGTGGGCCCGGGAAATCTGACGCTCGTTTCTGAGCTGTGGTCGGACCTCGAGCAGTTCGCACCCTGGCTGCGCACCGCTGACGCCCCCCCGGCCGGGAGCCGTCCATGACCATCCGATGACGAGGCGGAATCGGTTGAGGACGCAAGTGTGGGTGGATTGGCTCCGTTGAAACCGTCCATAGATCGCTCGGTCCACCTCTTCCGTTCCGAGCGGTGAATACCCCGCCTTCAACCCGGTTCACGGTATAAGGCAATCCGGGGCCGGCCCCAAACCATCTGACATCTCTGCCGGCCGGATGTGAATCGTCCCCCTGGCGAGGCCTCTGTCCCATCCGTGGGGTAACATGAGTGCTGAACTCAAGGGAGCGTGCAGCATGATCGAACTTTCCGGAGACTTCGGCGAGCGTGTGCGGCGGAAGTTGGGCGACGAACAGGTGATCTGGTTGACGACCATAGGGCCGGACCTCACGCCCCAGCCCCGGCTGATCTGGTTCCTGTGGAAAGATGAAGGGGTGCTCACCTACAGTCGACCGGAGGCGTACAAGATCAAGCACATTGAACGACACCCAAATGTCGCCCTGCACTTCAACTCCGATCGGCGCGGCAGGGATGTCGTGGTCCTGCTGGGCAAGGCCGAGATGTTGACCGACTACCCCGCTGCGACGGAATTGGACGGATACATAGAGAAATACCGGGCGGCCATCGCCCGCCAGCGATCGACCCCGGAACGGTTCTCCCGAGAGTTTTCGACCGCGATCAAAGTAGATCCTTTCAGGCTGCGGGGCTTCTGAGGCCGGTATCCAGACCCTTCAGATTCATGGCCGAGGTTTAATGACGCCGAGTTCACGTTCTGATCAGAAGTATCGCGCAGCGATTCCCGGTCGGAACCACGGGGCCGTCGGCCGGTGTGCTGCTGGTCCCGCTGAAAAGCGCGATTCACGAGCGGGAGCTGCCCGGGCGATAAGGCGAGAGGGGTGAGGGGGTAGGCCGGTCATGGACAAGCCGGATTCGAGGCGCGCTTACGTCATCACGGGAGCGACTTCCGGGATCGGCCGAGCGCTGATGGACCCGCTCGCCGCCCGTGAAATGAGTGTGATCGGGGTCGGCCGTTCCGAAGATCTCAATCGGTCCGCCGAGTCCGAGCTGACCCGCGCATATCGTGGAGCCCAGGTCGTCTATCTTCGAGCCAATTTGGCGCTTCAGACTGAAGTCCGCCAACTGGCCCAGAGAATCTCTAAGCAGCTCGAGCGATGGGGATATGCGGGGCTCGATGGGCTGGTGAACAACGCCGCCGTGGTGTCATTCCGGCGTCAGATCACAGGGGAGGGCTTCGAAAAGCAGTGGACCGTCAATCACCTGGCGCCCTTCCTGCTCACCAACCTCCTGCTGCCGCGGCTGGAGCGGGCGGCTCGGGCGCGAGTGGTGACGGTTAGCTCCAGCTCCCACCGCGGCGCTCGCATGCATTGGGACGACCTGCAGCAGCGGCGGGGATTCTACAATCCCGTTCGCGCCTACGGTCAATCCAAATTGGCCAATGTCCTCTTCACGCTGGAGCTGAATCGGCGGCTTGACCCAGCGTCGGGCGTCCAGGCATTCGCGGCGGATCCCGGACTGGTGGACACAGGCTTGGGGTCGAAGGAAGCGCCGTTCTTCGTCGGTTGGATCTGGAACATCTACCGGCGGGGCGGCATTTCCCCGAGCGAAGCGGCCGAGTGCATCATCACGCTCTTATTTGACCCCGCGGTCGACGCTGCCGAGACTATCTATTGGCGCCGCGGCCGCGCCGTGAAACCGGATCCCAGAGCGCTCGACCCCCAAGCGGCCAGGCGACTGTGGGAGATCTCAAGCCGAATGTGCGCTATCGAGGAGGCCCCGCATCAATAGGTCGATCTCGGCACCGCCCGGAGGTGTCACGATCAGGATCGGGATCCGGCTCAGCCGCTGCGTACGGCACGCCATTTGGGCTGACGCCCGAGTGAGCTTATCCTGTTTTTAAACTCGATGCGCTTTGCAAGGTCTTTCTACCGTTGAACTGCGGATGTGAACCGGTCGTACTATTAACCGAAGGGCGAGCAATGCTAGAGGAAGGAGAAATGCAGTGGCGCGAGTAGTTGTACTCGGGGGCGGATTTGGAGGAGTGGCAGCGGCCAACGAACTGCGGAGCAAGCTGGGCGAAGGCGACGAAGTCGTCCTCGTGGACCGGACGGATTGGTTCGCTGTGGGCTTTCGCAAGACGTGGGCGCTGTTCGATCCGGGCCAGTGGGAATCCGGGACACGTTCGCTGGCTTCGCTCCAGTCGCGCGGCATCCACTTCGTGCAAGGGGAGATCGAGGCCATTGAGGCTGAGAACCGGGCCGCGGTCGTGGATGGTGAGCGACTTGAGGCGGATGCGTTGGTCGTAGCGCTGGGGGCGGTTGAGGACCCGGACGCCGTGCCTGGTTTCGAAGAACACGGTCACAATCCGTACTCGGTCGGCGACTTGGCGGACACATCGCAGGCCCTGCAGGCGTTCAAGGGCGGTCGCCTGCTCGTCGGGGTCATTGGCGAGCCGCACCCATGTCCACCCGCGCCCTACGAGATGGCGTATCTGCTGCGTGAGTTCTACGATGAGCGCGAGGTGGCCGTCGATCTGGGGGTGTTCACGCCGAAGCCCAGCTCTCTTCCGGTCGCCGGAGAAGCGGGCTGCATGATTGTGGAGGACCGGTTAGAGGCGCGGAGGATCGAGTTCCTCCCCAATCGGCGAGCCCTTGAGGTGAAAGCGGACACGGTCCAGTTCACCACGGCGAGCGAGGGTTATGATCTGCTGCTCGGGATCCCGCCCCATCGCGTTCCCGAGGTCGTCATTGAGGCGGGATTGACCGGGGATTCGGGATGGGTCGAACCTGATCCCGAGACGATGGCCACCCACTATGAGGGCGTTTACGCCATAGGCGATCTCGCGTACATCGAGATGGCAAACGGCAAGCGCCTGCCCATGGCAGGCGTGTTCGCGGAGGCGGAGGGCCAGACCGCAGCTGAGCAAATTGCGGCTCATCTGCAGGGACGTGATCCAACGGTCGAGTTCGAGGGCCGCGGTGGCTGCTTCTTGGAGATGGGCCAGGGTGAGGCGGTCTTGGTGGAGGGGCACTTCAAGGCTGAACCCGGGCCACAGGTTGAGGTCAGTGATCCCTCCCCGCAAAAACTGGAGGCCAAGCGGTCATTTGAGAGCGATCGTCTCCAGCGCTGGTTCGGCGGCTGAGGCGCCGCCGCCCATATTCCTTGACCGGAAGGCGGTCATCCTTGTTTGAACCACCCGCCGACTTCATATGCCCGGCCTGCGGCGTCCGACAGGTGTCACCACAAGGGCAGGACCCTACGCCGCTCCGACCCGAGGATCCAGGGGGCGCCATTCTGCCTCACTTGACTTGCCCTGCCTGTGACCGCCGCGTGCCGCAGCACCTCGCCGAACGCTGGGGCGGGATCCCGGTGGAGGAGGCGGCCGCTGAGTGGCAGCAGCTTTATCAGTGACGTGGCCGGTAAATGGATTTCCTGCGTACGGTACAGATGATGTTTACGAGCGACGCCTGGTCAAGCTGAACGTCTCCCCAATCCATGCCGAGGTATGCGTCTCGCCGTTGACCGTGTTTGGCCACTCATGCCGTCCCGTTGGGCCCCAAGTGGGATAGAATCAGCGATCACCTGAGTGCCGCTGATCCAATGCTTGAGCTGCGTCGGATCAAAACCGCCAGGAAGGCTGCGATGGCCGATCCGGCCGACAACGGCCGATCCACTTCGAAAACGCTGAACATGTGGTCTGTGCCACTGGCCGCCCTCTTGTTCGCGCTCTTTTATGTGCTGACAGACGACAGGCCGTGGCTCGTTTTGAGCGTGGGCCTCGGCGGCGTGTGGGGCGCGGCGTACTTTTGGGCGAGGCGCTTAGAGCGGGGACTGCGCGTGGAGCGTGAGGTCGATATGGTATGGGCCTCAGTCGGTGATTTCATCCACGAGGTGCTGCAGGTGGTCAACGACAGCGCTTCTCCGGCGTCTTGGGTCGAGATCGCCGACCATTCCAAGCGAGTCCTCGAACCGTACAACGTCGTGGTCAGCGTGCCCGCCCGCTCACCCCGCACCCGCCGCCTCAATCACCGCTGCGACCGGCGGGGCCTCTTCACGCTGGGGCCTACGACGCTGCACAGCGGCGATCCCTTCGGTATCTACAGCGTTCAGATCGAGGACTCACGGTCCCACAGCGTGCTGATCACACCTCCCGTGCTGGATCTCAAAGGTGTGCATGTGCCCTCCGGTGGCTGGGGGGATGATGAACCGCGGCGTCGGAGCGCCCTGCACCGAAATGCCGCCGAGGCCAGCGTTCGGCCGTACGTGCCGGGGGACAGCCTACGCCGGGTCCACTGGAAGGTGACGGCGCGGCATGATGATTTGGTCGTCCGTCGGATGGAAGCCGCCACCTCCGGCGACTGGTGGATCTTTCTCGATCTGGAAGGCGCCGTTCAGGCTGGACAGGGCTGGGATTCGACGCTCGAACTGGGGGTGGTTCTTGCCGCTTCGTTCGCTTCGCGCGGTCTGACCGAGCGCCGGCGAGTCGGCCTGGCGTTCGCCGGGCCCGATCTGGTCTGGCTGGAGCCGAGGGCCGGTCCCGGTCAGCGTTGGAAGATGATGCAGGCCCTGGCCTCCGCGCAGGAAGGTAACCGACCGCTTTCGAGCCTGATTGGACTGGCCAAACCTGAATCGGCCCGCGCTGCGAGCATGATCGTGATCACGCCCTCCGATCAGGTGGGCTGGGTGGCCGCTCTGCGTAGTCGAACGCGGCGCGGCAGGGCGCTCGCAGTTCTGCTGGATCGGGGTTCTTTCGCAAGGAAAGATGGGCAGCCGGCGGTTGTGGAAGCTTTGAAACGCGTCGCCACTCCCTACTCACGTTTCGGCCGACCGACGTTGAGTGCGGCGTATGAGGAAGAGGCGGGCTCCGAATCATATGAGGGCCGTGAAGCGGAGAGAGCGCGCAAGTTCGTGCGAGAAGGGAGATCAGGGTGGCGACCGGCGCGCTGAGCGTGAATGGAGATCCGATGCAGCGGACCGACATCCGAGTCAGGAGCGCGGTCGAGCTGCTCCTGCTGTTCGTGCTCCTTTACAGTGCGGCGGGCGGAATCGCACGATCGATGAGCGGGCCGGCCTGGGCTCCGCTGTGGCAAGCTGTGGTCCTGGGATCGCTCCTCGGTTGGTTGGGCGGTGCGATCGGGGTTCGACCGCTTCGCTTCGCTCTTTTCTGTGTGCTGACAGGGTTTGGCTTCGCCGTGCTCTCCGGCGGCCGGCTGACGCAGCCGCTGTCCGAGGTCGCGCTGGAGGTGTTCGGCGTGCTTGGCCAATTCGCGGCCTTACGGGACCTCGCCCTGGTGGAGACTGCGGCGCTCGAGGGGAGTTTGGCCGAGTTGAGCCAGGGGACCGCGGTCGTCACAACGCGGGTCTCCGCATGGGTGTCCGCGTGGAGATCCGGTGCTCTGGTCTTCGATCCAGTGGCGACGACCATACTTTGGGCGCTCTCGCTGTGGCTGGTTTCGGTCTGGGCCGGTTGGTGGCTTGGCGCTCGGAAGCAGCCGTTAATTTCCACGGCCCCGGCGGTCCTGCTCAGCGTGATCACCCAGACGTACACGGGAACCCGCTTCGGGGGCCTATACGTGATGCTGAGCGCGGGTCTACTTCTCATTGCAGCCGTATCCTACAGCGTGCGGCAGAGGCAGTGGGAGGGGACAGGCATTGGAATTCCATCTCGGCTGGGATGGGAGATCGGCAAGCGGACGCTCGTAGCGACGGCGGCGATCGTTCTACTCGCGGCCATCGTCCCTTCGGTCTCATTGAAGGACGTGCGCGACTTGTTTCAGGGAGAGGGTGGAGCCGGATCGGGTTCCGGCTCGGGACTTGGACGGTCGCTGGGCCTGGAGAGAGAGGAGGAAGAGGATCCCCTGGAGAAACTACGCCGGCCAGGACTACCTCGAGATCACCTGATTGGCGCGGGACCCGAGCTTTCAGATGAACTTGTGATGCGGGTTCAGGTGCAGGATGTGGACAGCGCCGAGCAGAATCTGGATTCCCTACCCCTGTACTGGAGGGCGCTGACGTACGACTTCTACACGGGGCGAAGCTGGAGGTCGAGCCGAACGAGCTCCGCGCAATACTCAGCGGAGTCGCTGGCGCGGCAGGGAAGCGCACCTCATTCGATCATTGTGGGGCAACGAGTCCAGACGCTGTCGTCGGAAGCATTCCTGCTTCACGCGGCCGGCGAAATCGTGTCCGTCGACCACGAGTTTTCCGTCGCCGTCCGCAGCTCGGGCGATGTGTTCGCCGTGACCGCCCACAGCGACGGAGCCTATCGCGCCCTCTCACTGGTGCCCGTACCCGATGAAGCGACTCTGCGTGCGGCCGGTGGGCGCTATCCGACTTGGGTCACCAACCGCTTCCTGCAGCTGCCGAGGGATCTACCCGGGCGGGTGCGGACCCTGGCACTTGAACTGACGGCGACGGAGAAGACCCCGTACGACCGCGCGCTGGAAATCGAGCGCTATCTGCGTCAGATTCCCTACACGTTGGACGTAGATCGGGCCCCAGCCGGACGGGATCTGGTCGATTTCTTCCTTTTCGACGAACGCCGCGGCTACTGTGATTACTATGCCTCCGCCATGACCGTCTTGGCGCGGGCGGCGGGCATACCGGCGCGCGTGGCCATTGGGTACACGCGAGGCACGCCCGATCCGCAGGGAGGCGGGTACTTGGTCACTGAAGCGGAGGCTCACTCCTGGGTCGAGCTGTACTTCCCCGGGGTCGGTTGGGTTCCGTTCGAACCCACTGCCGCCCGGCCCGCGCTGGACCGGTCCCACGAATTTTCCAGGTCGCTGGGGACGTTGCATGATTCGATTCTCTTCTTCGAACCGAGAGAAGGTCCGTCGAGGCGACCTTGGAGGAGTGCACTTTTGGCCGCGCTGGCCGGGATGGCGGCCGTCGGCGCGTCCGCACTCATTCTGGACGAACTGAGGCTCCGGCTCCTGACCCCTCTCGCCGCCACCGCTGAGGTCAACCGTCGGTTGAAGCGGATGGCTGCCAGGTATTCATCGGATCTCCAGCTGGGCGCGACGCCGGAGGAGCTGGCGCACAGGATCCATAGTGAATTAAACATTCCGGTTGGACGCGGCGGACCCCTCGCCCGCCTCAGCCGAGCCACCCAGCGAGATCTGACGGCCCTGGTCAGCTGGATCACCGATGTGCAGTTCAGGCCGGGCGCAGTCAGCGGCGGAATGGGGTCAGACCCATTGACTGCCTGGCGCCGGTTCTGGTGCAAAGCCAGCGCTCTCCGCTTCCTGCTGAGAATCCCCCGTTTCCGTGAGCTGTTTTGGCCCAGAGAATCGATGAGACTCGGCAGGAGGCCGGATGGACGAAGAGGTTGATGTGAAGGCTGTGGGGCGAGACAGCGGTCAGATGGGAGCGGTCACCTCGTTCGCCGAGGCGGTGATTGCGAACGTCGAGCAGGTGATTGTCGGAAAACGGGCGGAAATCCGGCAAGCCCTGATCGCCATATTGTGCGAGGGGCACGTGCTGATCGAGGACGCTCCCGGCACCGGCAAGACGATGCTGGCCAGGTCGCTGGCGGTTACGATGGGATTGGACTTCAAACGCCTGCAGTGCACTCCGGACCTGCTGCCAAGCGACGTGACAGGGGTGGCGGTCTTCAATCAGAAGCTGCGCGAGTTCGAATTCAAGCCCGGGCCTGTTTTCACCAACATCCTGCTGGCCGACGAGATCAACCGCGCCACACCCCGCACTCAAAGTGCCCTGTTGGAGGCCATGGCCGAGCTGCAGGTGACCGTGGACGGTGAGACCCGGCCGCTCTCCAAGCCATTTCTGGTCCTGGCGACCCAAAATCCGATTGAATTCGAAGGTACCTTCCCGCTTCCGGAGGCGCAACTCGACCGCTTCTTGCTGAGGCTCAGCCTCGGTTACCCGCGTTACGCCGAGGAGGATCAGATGCTTCGCGACCAGAAGCTCGGTCATCCGATCGATGAACTCCAGCGTGCGGTGGACGGCGCCAAGCTGCCTGAACTGCAGCGCGCAGTCCGCGAGGTGCACGTCTCCGAGGCGGTGCGGCGCTACATCTTGGATCTGGTTCACGCCACGCGTGAACATCCTGCATTGGAGCTCGGTGCCAGCCCGAGGGGTAGCGTGGCTCTGTTCCGCGCCGGCCAGGCGCGGGCGGCCATGGACGGCCGAGACTACGTCCTCCCGGACGATGTCAAGGCCATCGCCAAGGTCTGTCTCGCGCACAGAATGATGACCAAGCCCGAGAACGCCCTCGCAGGGCAGGGGACGGACGAGGTCCTCAACGAGCTGCTACGTGAGCTCGAGGTGCCCCTGGTGGAAGAAGCGGGCGAGGCTTAGCAGTGACCGATCCGCGCCGGGCCCAGGGGTCTTGGGTTTTGGTCACGGGCGATAAGCATTGAGCCTCTGGGCCTACGGACCCTGGTCCTTGGCCGCCGGCCGGGATCAGGCTTCAGCTAGCAGCTGTCACCCCTCGGTCTCCAGTCGCTCCGTTGCCGACTCGTGGATTCACCGCAGAGATCACAGAGAACGCAGAGATTTTGAACCCGTTCCTTAATGGGTGGTGGGTAGGTGGCAATACTGCTGAGGAGGGACTGGTGAGGGCCCCCGATCCCGGGTCACGGATCCCGAGTCTCCGGTCAACCAGCGATCGGTTATTGGATTCACCGCAGAGAGCGCAGAGATCACAGAGAACAAGATAGATAGCACGAAGACACAAAGACACGAAGACTCAAAAAACTCTTTGTGAGCTTATGGATAACCCTTCGTGTCCTTCGCGTCTTTGTGGTTCGCTCCCCGGGTCACGAATCACGGGTAACGGATCCCGAGTCTCCAGTCTCTGGTCAACCCATTATCAGTTGCCAAAAGGGTTACCACGAAGACACAAAGATTCAAATGGACCCGTTGTCATCTTATGGGCAGCACTTCGTGTCTTTCTGGTTAGCCGCCGGATCTCCGCTCCCCGCGCGTTGCTAGGAGCTCCGAGCCTCTTGCGCGCCAACGACCGCCTCATTACAGTTACGCCATGCGACGCTGGCTGCATCTCCAGATCCCGACCGTATTCCTGCTCCTGGCGGTCGGTTTTAGCGGTGGCTGGATCTCGGCGCGTCAGCTGGCACCGACCTCCACGCCAACCGCCTCGCCGACCGCAACGCCAACCAACACACCGCCTCCGACCCGGACGTCTACTTCGATTCCCACCGCGACTCCCAGCCCGACGGCCACCGCTTCTCCCACCCAAACCGAAACCCCGACGCCCGCCGGCACGCCGACGGACACGCCAACACCTTCCCGCACGCCCACCATCACCCCGACGCCGACATATGATCCACCGGATGCCAGGGTTGAAGTGCAGGCGAATTGCCGCTACGGACCGGGTGCGGCCTACCTGTATGAGTGGGGCTTGTATCCGCGGGACCGGGTCGAAATTTACGGGCGCAATGACCAAGGCACCTGGGTTTACGTTGATCCCTGGACGTACATGGACCGCTGCTGGGTGAAAACGGAATTTCTGGATGTGTTTCGGGGCGATGTGTTCAACGCGCCACCTTACTACGGACGACTTCCTCTTTCCGATCTGTATCGCCCGCCCACGAACGTCAGCGCCCAGCGGGAGGGCGATCGGGTGATCATCAATTGGACGCCGGTCTGGATGACCGAGGACGACGACCGCGGATACCTGATTGAGGCCTGGGTGTGCCAGGATCGGCAGATCGTGTTTACGCCGATCCACGTCGATCAACCCCCCGCCTTTGTGATCGACGAGGCGGGTTGTATGGAGCCTTCGAGCGCCCGCCTTTACACCGCTGAAAAGCACGGCTACACGCGGTGGGTGCTGGTCCCATGGCCGGAGCATCCGGATGCCACGGCGAGCCCGTAACAGTTATCGCACGGTTGTGGGTCCAATTTGAACCTCTTTACTCGCATACGATTTCCAAGCTCGTCGCCGCCCACTGCGCTGGGCTACACTGGTCCTAACAGGAAGTCTCGGGAGATCGTGAGTTGATTTTGGCGATTGGACGGTTGGAGGCAGCGGGTTGAGCGACGCAGCCGGGGCGGGGCCGGTTTCCAGCGGAAGGCCACACATGCCGGGCTACGGCCTCCTGCCCGCCACAGAGGGCTCTGGCCTTATCCCTTGGAACTACGTTGAAGAGCGGATGGTAGCTGCCAGCAATTACTGGGTGGTGACGGCTTCGCGGGAAGCGGTCCCCCACGCCGCCCCAGTTTGGGGCCTCTGGTTTGATTCCAATTTCTACTTCGCCACTGATGAGAAGTCTAAGAAAGCTCGCAATCTGAGTGAAAATCCACATCTCGTGGTCCATCTTGAAAGCGGCGATGAGGTCGTCATCCTGGAGGGGAGGGCGGAACGTATCCGCGAACCGGGCCGGCTGCGCGTTCTCGATCCCATGTATTACGATAAATATTCCGTCCGCCTCGCGGACAGCCCGATATTCGTCCTGCGCCTCGAGACCGCATTTGCCTGGAACGAAGGTGATTTCCCCGGCAGCGCAACCCGCTGGCAGTTTGGGACGGAAGAATACGATGAATCTTGAGTGGGGGGGCAGCCGGCCCTGCCACGGAGGAATATTCGGCTCTCTAGGGGAGGTCAGTTCAAGTTGAGCGGGAACCGGATGACCTGGCCATTGGTGGCGATGGCCGGGCTGATCGGAGCGGTCGCGCTGGCGACCGGATCGCCGGCCGAGCGCGCCCTCGGCGGGCTGGCGCTCCTGATCGCCGCCGGACTGGCCTGGACGACGTTGCGGGCGCGGAATCAGCAGGCAGACGCTCCGGGCGGAGAAGACCTGGAGCTCCGCACACCCGACCTGAGCCTCGGGGAACGACTCTTGCCTTGGATTTTCTTCTCCGCCGCGATCCTCATTGTGGTCGTGATGACAGCGTTCACCCTTTGGTACCTCGGACTGCGCTGAGGCGGGTGTTCCGGGCCGGACGAGAAGAATAGGCACACCCAGAAATTCGACAGCAACGATGAGCGATGACCAACTGGTGTGGACCGATCCGGCGTGGCGCGCCGAGGTCACCGCATGGATCGACGCACAACTGAAGCGGCACCAAATTCACCGGATCGGGGAGATTGAACAGCCTCATATCCGACCTTGGTCAACCGTGCTGCGCGCCCCCACGGATCAGGGCAGCTTCTACCTGAAAGCTTTGCCGGAGAACTTGCGGCATGAGGTTGAGGTCGTTGCCGGGCTCGGAGACCGGTTTCCGGATCGGGTGCCGCGTTTGCTGGCCTTCGATCCCTCGCGCGGCTGGATGCTTCAATTCGACGGGGGGCGGACCCTCCGGCAGGTGTTGAATTGCACGCCTGCCACCCAGGACTGGCTCCGGACGCTGTTGGCATATGCTGAAATGCAGGTTGGCCTGGCGGACGATAGCGACCTGATGTCCTCATGGGGTGTGCCGGACCGGCGCCCGTCCCATCTGCCATCACTCATCCGGGAGCTGATCGAAGAAGCTGGCCCTTTACACTTGGGGCATCCGAAGGGACTCTCCCGCGCAGACCGCGAAAGGTTGGGTGATGTGATGAGTTTGCTCGACGGGTTGTGTGCTGAGCTGGGCCGGGGTGCGGTGCCGGTCAGCTTGAACCACGGTGACCTCCACGACGGAAACATCTTCCTCCGCGACCGCGATATTGTGTTTTTCGACTGGGGGGATTGTTCGTTAAGCCATCCCTTTGTCTCACTGCGCACTTTGTACGTGAGCCTCGAGACCCGGCGGGGCTGGGAGGAGGGCGATCCGCGCTTCCCGCCGCTGACCGACCGCTACTTGCGAGCTTGGGGACATTACGCTGAAATGGCCGAGCTTCGTCGTCTGATGGGTCTGGCATTGACGGTTGCACCGTTGGTCAGCGCCTTGAGTTGGCGCCGTGCGCTCACCAACCTTTCTGAAGTCGATGAAAACTATATCGAGCCCGTACCTCGATTGTTAGAGGAGTTTCTCGCAAACCTGAAAAATGGAGCTGGACCCCATTAGAGGGCCAGATCAATCGTGCGCAGCGCCTGAACGTTCCGCAGTTGGCGTTCGAGCTCATCGCGCTCCTGGACGTTGCCTGTCACGTCCGTGATGAAGCCCTCAAGCCGATCTTCAGATTTTCCGTTCACCGTGACGGGTACCGCCCGCCCCTGTTCCCACACCCACTTCTGATATCCATCGGCGCTGGTAATACGGTAAGTCAAGTGGAACGGCTCGTGGCGCCGAATCGCCTCCTCCACTTGGGCCCATACTTCATTCCGGTCGTCGGCGTGGGTGATGCGGGCGTAACTGAGTTTGGCGTTGTTCATGAAGTCCTGGGACGCATAACCGGTCAGATCCAACGCTCCATCACTCATGAATTCCATCGTCCAATCCGGGTCGATCTGGCAACCGTAAACGACGCCGGGCAGATTGCTGATCAGCGTTTCCCGGGCGCGTTCGGATTCGTCCAAAAGCAT
Source organism: uncultured Anaerolineaceae bacterium (assembly GCA_964517315.1). Lineage (GTDB taxonomy): Bacteria > Chloroflexota > Anaerolineae > Anaerolineales > E44-bin32 > DASWJQ01. The sequence continues at coordinate 32,292 of CAZFCJ010000018.1, forward strand.
TTCGCAACGGGCCCGCTTGCGAAACTCGGCGCCCAAAATCGCGTAAAGGATGGCAGCGGTCCCTATGACGAACGTCCACCCCTTGATGGTCTGCAATGCGGTTTGCTGCTGAGGGGCGGTCAGGGCCTGCAGGATGCGCGCACCGAGTACAATTTCTATGGATCCACGATGAGGCGAGCACCAGGTAAGCACCGGGATGCGCGGGGAGGGGTTGCGCTGATCTAGCATTTGGAGGTCATCAGGAAAATGTTGGTTCAAGATGGATCCGTTGAAACACAATCTTCCTAATCATGCCGCGAATTCCGAGCGCTCACCGTCCGTGTCCTTGTAGAGGGAGCACTTCGGTACTAGGAACGATGCAAATGGCGGGGAACTGCGCTCGTCGTCAGAAGGGGTTTGACGATCTGTGCGGTCGCCCTATGGGCGTGCAATGGATGGCGATGGCCGGGACCGAGTCCGGACATCGCATGAAGAGGTCTGAGTTTGAGCCATCAGGGACAGGAGGTGCTGAGTGAGTCAGGAGCGGGGATCGTCAGACGGGCCGGACGTGCGTCACATCGAGGTGCTCGCCGAAGCACGCTCGATCGAGAAAGCCCGCAAACAAGTCATCGCCGGACAGCCGGACGCGGGGATGTTCGCAATGGTCAGCGACGAGGGAGCGTACCTGCCGGAAGGTGAAGGTACGGCTCCTACGCCGCTGACTTATTTCGTCGCCGGCGTCGCCCTCTGACTGCTCTCCCAGGTGTCGCAGGTTGCGACCGTCAAGAAAATTGAGCTGAAAGAGGAGCGAGTGCGCGTGAAGGCAGATTTTTTGGAGCGGGGCTCGATCCTGGCGGGAACAAAAGACGGCAGCTGTCGCGGGTTCAAAATCGAGCTCATCTTGGCAAGTGAAAGCGAACTTGAGCAGGTAAAAGAGCTCGTGCGCTTGGCCCACGGCATGTGCTTCACGGAGCACGCGCTCACCCACGAGATTCCGTTGGACGTCAGCCACATTTTCAACGGTGAACCGTTGTCCCTGGACGAAAGCTGAGCGCCGAGGAAGAGGGGCCATGGACTCCTGGCCGTTGGCCGCTGGCCCGGAGCGGATTATCGAGACAGGGAGCATGGGACCGTCGATTGCGCGCCTGCGGACAGAACGTCATCCAGGTGCCGCTTTGGGTCGGCGCTGAAACGCGCATATCATGGGACCGACAAATCTCCGTCGAGCCAAATGCCTCAGATGACGGCGTGCATTTTACTTGGGCTGCCACTGAGGGTCCATCGTGGACTGGAAGTTGGGCTCGTTCTTTCGATCCGACGGCCCGTCACCCCTGGAGTGGCCAGGCACTTCCGTCGATCACTTGGACGCTCAGCCCGTCTCCTCGAGACACGGCGCGCTTCCACCCCCGGGCGGAGGGGCCGGCTCGTGGGTGGGGATGGCCACATGCGCCTCGGGCACGAGAGCGACCGAGTGCAGAATGCCTTGGATGTCCGGATGGTCGTACGCTCGGCTGGGGACCGGGGACAAGCCTAATACGAGGTCCGTGTCGAGTTTGAACAGCAGGGTGTGACCGATCTCGTCGCTGCGGACATCGCGTGCGGCCACCTCGAGCCCCTCCCGGCCGTTGACCTCAACTTGCTCCATGGAGACGATTTCTGTGATCGATTCATCGGATCCCATCGCCTGCTCCGCGAGCTCACGAAGAGGGGCGTCTGGGGGCAGGTTCCACGTCGAGGGTTTGAAATACACGAAGTCGATCTTCATCCCTCCGGCCTCCCAAACCTCATCGCCCTGCTTGTCTTCGAAACGCTCGATAAAAGCGTCGTCGTAATTCGTCACTGGGAATGAGCCCAGCCCAGAAGGATCCTGTTCGCCGGACGGAAGGCGGACTTTCCAGAAACAAGGAGCGGCAAAGCGGACGCCGGTGCGCGGATCTTCGGCTGTGACCCAACCCGGCGCCGGGGTTGGTGTCGGCGTGGCCCCGTCGGTTGGAGTGGCTGTGGGCTGACGGTTTGCCGGCGCCTCGGTCTCCGTCGCCGGCAGTGGGGAAGGTGGGGCAGTTGGTTCAACCTTGGTCGCCGGTCCACAGGCCGCGAGCATAAAGGCCCCTGAAATGAAGATGGAGATGGCTGTGGTGCGAGATCGAATCGTCAAGTTTTGTCTCCTAGCCTTGTCTCGGGTCGGCCGAAATCGGATCGCCGCATCTGCTAGCCACAGGCGGCAGCGTTCGAAGGAGGAATTGTAAGACCACGAACGATATTTGTGAAGCGGTCATGTATGTCAATCAAACCTGATCTCGGGTTGCATGGATCCCGCTGGTGTGAGGAATCGGTTTTGGAGAGGCTAGACTACAAACCGGTGGGCCGTCTGTCGGAGAACGTCCACTCAGCCGCAGGCGCCATGGGTTGCCGACACCAGCTACGAGGCGAGGAGGGAACGGGATGATTGTCCGCATTTGGGAGGGCGAAGTCTCGCTGGAAGACAGCGAGAGCTATTTCGAGTATCTGCAGAAGACCGGGATTCGTGACTATCTGAGAACAAAGGGAAATCGCGGCGTCTTCGTACTGCAAAGGGAGGAGGACGGGAGGGCTTCCTTCCTACTCCTGACCCTATGGGAATCCATGGAGGCGATCAGTGATTTCAGCGGTGAGCCGGTCGATCAAGCGCGCTACTATCCGGAGGATGAGGATTACCTGCTCGAGCTGCGACCGACCGTGGACCATTATCGGCTGAGGCTGATCCGTTGGCCCGGGCAGGAGCCGCCCACGGAAGTGTCGGGGAACAATGGTGAAGGGGACTGAGCCATCGGCGGATCCGCAAGGCCCGACCCGGCTCTCCTCTCCGTCGTTCTTGCGCCGCGAACTCTCTTGGGCCACAATCGCACCACATGGAATTCCCGGCAGTCCGGAAAGCCTCAAGCTTTGGAATCGCGAAGTGGGTCCGAAGCTCACGGCGGTTTCCTGTGACAGAGGGGGCTGCAAGGAGACTGTGGCCGGTGGAATGTCGGGTCCCGATAAGGGTCCGTATGCGTTCGATCTGGGAACGAGTGATGGTCCGGCTCTGCGGCACTCAACGAGAAGAATGAGCGCAGGACTTGCGGTCGAGAATTTTGACCGGCCGCTCACAGGTATGGATCCGTGACATCGAAACCCGCGATGGGCTGGCCTTGACCGCCGCTCGATACCCAGCGGCTTGCCAGGTCCGTGTGGCCAGAGTTATGCCGATCGAAGGGTTACGGTCAAGGTGACGAAGCCCGGACGCTTTGGGATGGAACGGTCCGTCTGGAGGAGATGAACATGCCCGAGCTCAGGTTGCCTGCGTGGATTCTCATTCTCGGCGGGGTCTTGTTCGCTGCCGCCGCGTTCAACCCGTCGGCGGCCGTCTTTGCGCAATCCGATCCGGCGGACAAGCTGGAGATCATCCGCAATCAGAGGACTCTCTGGGGCGTTTCTCAGGTGCTGTTTGGGGCGGGCGCCACCGTGACCGCGGTCGGCGTTCTGATGCTGGCCGGGCGTTGGATGAACACCTCGGCTGGCATTCCGTTGGCGGTCGGAGGGCTTGCGATGGCGGTTGGGGCGCTGCTGTGGGATGTGCACGTCTACCAAAGGGCGGTTGCCCCCTCGGCGTTCGTTAACGGCACGCTGATGGGCTGGTTGTTCACCGCTTATACGCTGCTGACCATGTTTGGTCTGGTGATTCTAGGACTTTCCTACATTCAGGTGGGCCAGCCCGGGTGGCTGGGTTATGGCACGGTCGCCGCCACCCTGGCCCTCTTCGTGGCCTACCTTGTGCTCAAGGATATGCCCCCGTTTGTCTACTATCTCATCACGCTCATTGGTGGGGTTGTGCTGCTGGTTTGAGGGCATGAGTGTGTTGACGGTGCAATGGGTTGGATTCGGGGATCAAAGTGCAAACGCGGTCAAATAGAAGATCGGTCGGCGGCCGGAGTTGACCCAGCGTGAGGCCTCTTCTACGTTGGTTGGCGCTCGGCCTCACGTCGGTCGCGTTGGGTACTGCCGTTGCAAGCTGCACTTCCACGTCGCAGCTGGAGGCGCGCGCGACGGAGGCGGGTGGGGTGTCGTGTTCCGGCGCCCAGGTCCAGAGCTATCAGAACCTCTTCGACAGCGTCGTCGTGGAGCAGGGTCTGGATATCCGGCTGGTGAGGCGGGCACTCGAAGGCGAAGAGGGGTTCGGCGAAGTGGGCGCGGCGGCGCGGCGCGCTCGGGACCGAGAGATCGCTCTGCGCCGGGCCGATATCCCGCCGTGCCTTGCCGAGACCCAACTGAACGCCGTTCAATCCGCGGAGGAGATGAGCCGGGCGGTCGAACTGGTGCTGGGCGGCGAACCGAAGCGGGCCGAGCCGCTGCTGCGCTCGGCGGAAGAGCACCTGCATGAAGCGCGCCGACTTCTCCGGCGCGCGGCGGGCGGCTGACCGACGCGCTGCTGTGAGCTGGAAGTTGGTGGTGGTCCTTGTGGAGCCGGGTCGATGACGTTCCTTGGTCCGGGTGAACGCCAAACCCTGGCGGCGGTCTGCGATACGCTGGTCCCATCGTTGCCCGGGGAGGGCGGCGACCGGCGCCTATTGTCGTTAGGGGCGGCGGATCTCTGTCTCGAAGCGCGGGTCGAAGAGGCCATCCAAGTCATTGCCCGGCCACGAGACCGGTTCTTGCTGCGGTTGTTCCTCCGGCTGTTGGAGAAATCTCCAGCCAACGCGTTACTGAGCGGTCGACGGTGCCGCTTCTCGCAAGCTCCGCTCGAGATGCGGACCGCGATCCTGCTCAGCTGGGCCGACAGCCGACTTCCGCTGCGCAGACAAGCGTTCCAGGCCCTGAAACGGCTCGCCCTCTTCCTTTTCTACTCGTTGGAGCCGGATGACGAGCCCAATCCAACCTGGACGGAGATCGGTTACGAGCCCTCGCCAGCTCCGCGCTCCGGTGAGACTCGCCGTCTCGAGCCACTGCGAATCCGTGAAGCGGCGACTTTGGAGGCCGAGGTGCTCGTGGTCGGATCCGGTGCTGGCGGTGGGGTGGTCGCCGCCGAGCTGGCCGCCCAGGGACGGGACGTGCTCATCCTGGAGAAGGGCGGCTACCGCGACATCCCGGATTTCCACGGTCGCGAACTGGCGGCGAACGAGGCGCTGTTTGAGCGTCAGGGGGGTCTCACCACGAGCGATATGAGTATGGTGGTTCTGGCCGGGAGCACTTTGGGCGGAGGAACTGTCGTCAACTGGTCGACCTCTTTGCCAACGCCGCAGGTTGTGCGCCGGGAATGGGCCGTGGACTACGGCTTCGAGGGGGTTGATGGCGGTGGCTACGACCGCAGCTTGGAGGCAGTTCTCGCCAGGCTGAGCGTCGACGTGGATGAGAGCGATGCGAACCCTCACAATGAGGTGCTGGCTCGGGGCGGGGAGCGTCTAAGGCTGCCGGTGGAGGTCATCCCGCGCAACGTCGATGGATGTGTGGATTGCACTTACTGTGGCTTCGGGTGCCGTTATCGGGCCAAGCAGAGCGCGCTGGAGACCTATCTGCCAGACGCGGCTGCGGCCGGCGCCCGAATCGTCGTCGACGCTCACGTGGACCGGATCCTCTACGAGCATGGCAGGGTGACCGGAGTTCAGGCGACTGTGACGACCAATAGTGGCACCTTCCCCATGAAGGTGCGGGCTGGTGCCGTCGTGCTGGCCGCCGGTGCGCTGCACTCGCCGGCCATTATGCTCCGGTCAGGCCTGAGGAACCCTAATTTGGGCCGCCACCTTCGTCTGCATCCGGTCACCGCCCCGATTGGGATCTACGACCAGCCGGTTCCCAGCTGGAAAGACAAGCCCCAGACGCGATTGATCGACGCCTTCGCCGATCTCGACGGCCGGGGTTTCGGCTATCGTTTGGAAGTCGCACCCGCTCATCCCGGACTCTGGGCCTCGGCTCTACCGTGGACCTCCGGGCGGGCCCATAAGGACCTCATGTCGCAGGTCAGTCGGTTGGCAAACATCATCTGCATCGTCCGGGACCGAGGGGGCGGTCACATCGAGCTGGATCGGGAAGGGCAGCCGGTGCCTCATTACCAACTGCATGCCTACGACGCCGATCACCTCTTGCAGGGGATGCTGCAGGCGATCCGGCTGCACCGCGCCGCCGGGGCGAAGGTGATCCTGTCACCGCACCAGCGGCCGGCGATCTTTCGTCAGGTCGATCGGGATTTTGAGGGCTACTTGGAGAGGGTAAAGTCGCGAGGACTCGCTGCCAACACGTTTGGTCTGTTCAGCGCCCATCAGCTGGGCTCGTGCCGCGTCTCGGGCGATCGCCGCCGGGGTGTGGTGCGGCCGGACGGCGAGTCGTGGGAGCTGGAGAACCTGTATGTCGCCGATGGAAGCGTGTTCCCCACCGCCTGTGGGGTCAACCCGATGATCCCCATCGCAGCAACGTCCCACTTCCTCGCCCAGCGGATCAAGAGCAAGCTCGGGTGAAATGACCGCTGGCATCTAAGCATCTAGCAACCAGCCACGAGCCCGGCCTTTCACGCTCGCGGAGGCCGATGTTGCGGGTCCCGACCTTCGTGGTTGGCACACGGATCCGGCTCACGGGTCACGAGCTACGAATCCCGTCAACCCTCAATCCGATCCCGGAACGCCGCGATCTGGGCGCTGTGCTCGCGCTTGTGGCCGTATGACGAGTAGATGAGGAAATCCTCCAGATCGTAACCGTCCCCGTACCAGCTGATCGCGCCGGTCTCACGCAGCTTTTCAGCGGGCAGGTCACCGACGCCGGCCGCGGCGGTTTCGTAGCGCCCGAGATACTCCTGCAGGGTTTCCTCGAAGGTTTGCTGGTTTCGGGCCTCAACCTCGGTGTCGTTGAAATTATCCACACTGCGCCATTTGTCCAACGTCGGGGTTGGGCCTTCTCCTTGCAGCTCGGCGGTGATCTCCACAAGAATCTGCTCGTACGAAGCGAGGTGGGCCAAAATATCCTTGACGGACCATACTCCGCAGACGCCCGGAGTCTCAACCTGTTCCTCAGGGAACGCCTTCAGGGTGCGCATGACGGTATGATGACCGTAGTGAAGTACGTCCAGCGGATGCAAGGCGGCCTCCTCGGTTAGTGGGTTGAGACGCAATGAATCCCATTGTACTTGCGCGCGGAGATTGGCCAAACCGCGCTCGGGGGGCGCCGCGGGCTCCGCTGCTGCTTTCTCCAGAGCGCCGCTTAGGGGTTCGCCCTGGGGCATACAGCATCGGATCCCAGCTCACAATCCTCAAGCCTCTTCGATCGAAACTGCCGCCGGCGCCGATGCTTGACTGAACATGGAGGGTGTTCGCGATGTGGGAACGCTTTTGGGAACGCTTCGATCGGGTGGATCGTGCCATCACCGGGTCCATGGCTCGTTACGGGGTCCTACTGCTCCGGATCAGCTTGGGGATCAACTTCCTGTGGTTTGGCGCGCTCAAGTTCTTCCCGGGCGTGAGTCCGGCCCAGGAACTGGCGATAAGGACCATTGACCGGCTGACCATGGGCCTCGTCGCTCCCGAGACATCGATACTCGTGTTGGCGGTCTGGGAGACGGCGATCGGACTCGGGCTGATCGCCGGCGCGGCATTGCGCGCAGTGCTGTTTCTGTTGTTCGTGCAGATGCTGGGCACCCTGACGCCGCTCGTGCTGTTTCCCCATTTGACGTTCACGCGGTTCCCGTTGGTGCCGACGTTGGAGGGCCAGTACATCGTGAAGAACCTCGTGCTCATCAGCGCGGGCTTGGTGGTCGGCGCGACCGTGCGAGGAGGCCGTCTTGTCGGTGAGGAAGAAACACCAGCTGATCGAGACCGGGAGCCGGCGGCCGAGTAAGGAGGATCTGGAACATGCCCATCCTGAATATCGAAGTTGTGGTCGAAGGTGGAGAGGTCCTCCCCGAGGACCTGGCTCTGACGCTGGCGGGCGCGGCCGCAGAGGCGCTGGAGGCGCCCCCCGAGGGCACTTGGGTCAAATTACGTCCGCTCGAGCGACCCCGATACGCCGAGGGCGATGGGGGACCTCCGGCCGGGGTTCGGCCGGTGTTCGTGTCCGTGCTCAAAGCGGAGTTGGGCGGCTCCAAAGAGCTTGAAGAGCAGGCCGCGCGCCTGACCGCCTCCGTGGGGCGTCTTTGTGGCCGGCCCGCCGAGAACGTGCATGTGCTCTTTGAGCCGAGCGCCGCAGGCCGGATCTGGTTCGGTGGACGGGCTGGGGCCCAGGGGTGATCGCCGGTCGAGACAAGATATGGGAGAGGGAACCGGGCCGGAAGATCACGGCCACTCTATGCGCTTACCCAACCCCAGACGCCGCGGATGGTGAAGCCGGCGCCGCCCATTCGCGCTGGATACCGCATGTGGAGCGAAAGGCCGCCGCAACAGCGGGCCAAGTCATGTCGGGATGCCGTACAATAAGATAGACTCTGCCCATTCTGCTATCAAGGAGGCACTCATGACCGCGTCGCTGTCGTTGGGCAAGATCCGGGGACTCCAGGAGCTGGCCAACGATCATGAGTTGTTCACCATCACCGCGCTTGACCACCGGGGTTCGCTGCGTCGCGCGCTCGCACCCGATGATCCGAAATCCGTCAGCTTCGAGCGTATGGTCGAATACAAGCTTAAGTTGCTCGATCATCTTGGTCCGCACTCCAGCGCGGTATTGATTGACCCGATATACGGCGCGGCGTCAGGCCTGGCGAAACGGAAGGTCCGGGGCGACCAGGGCTTTTTGGTCAGCCTGGAGGCTACGGGCTATGAAGAAGAGGAGGGCGACCGACTGAGTTCAGCCGCCGAGGGCTGGTCCGTTGCCAAGATCAAGCGCATGGGCGCGTCTGCAGTCAAGATCCTGCTCTATTACAACCCCGGGAGCTCAACGGCCGATCAGCAGGAGGCGTTCCTGCAGCGGGCGGCCGAAGATTGCTATGAGCACGACATTCCGCTCTTGGTCGAGCCGATGACCTACCATATTCCTGGAGGGCCCAAGAAAGGTACGGCTGAGTTCGCCCGGATGAAGCCCGAGATGGTGATTGAAACCGCCCGGCGCTTGTGCCCGATGGGCATCGACGTGCTCAAAGCGGAGTTTCCGGATGATCCGGACCACGAGGACGATGAAGCGGTGATGGCCCAGCACTGTCAACAATTGACGGAGGCGGCCGGAATCCCGTGGGTGCTGCTCAGCGCGGGCGTCGGATATGATACGTTCAAGCAGCAGGCGCAGATCGCCTGCGAGAACGGCGCTTCGGGCTTCCTGGCAGGCAGGGCCATCTGGCAGGAGGCACCCGGACTGCCGGAGGACGAGCAGGATGACTTCTTGGCGTCGACATCGGTCGGTCGGCTTCAGGAACTTACAGAAATCGCCAACGGCGAAGGCAGACCCTGGACCCGTCTCTACGGCGAGGCGCTCGGGGCTGTGGACGTCGCCGAAGGCTGGCAGGCCCGGTACTGATCGAGGATAGGAGCCGGACGCGAAGTTGGACAGAGGCGGGGATGTTTCACACGCCGGCCTCCAACCCAGCGCGTCCTGAGCTTAGAAGGGATGATCATGGAAATTACCGAAAACAAGGTCGTGATGTTTCACTACACATTAAAGGACGCTCAAGGCGAGGAGATCGAGTCCTCACGCGGTGGCGATCCGTTGGCTTACATCCACGGTAAGAGCAACATTATTCAGGGGCTGGAAAGCGCCCTGGAGGGTCGTGAAGCCGGGGATGAGTTCGTAGTCCAGATCCCTCCCGAAGAGGCCTACGGCGAGCGTGATGAAAGGCTGGTCCAGGACGTTCCGCGCGATATCTTCGAAGGTGTAGATGACGTCGAAGTCGGAATGCAGTTTCGAGCCGAGTCACAGGCCGGGGAGCAGATGGTGACGGTCACGGAGGTTGAGGGCGACGAAGTGACCGTCGATGGCAATCATCCACTTGCGGGCGAGACATTGAGCTTTGACGTCGAAATCACCGGGGTGCGCGAAGCGACCGAGGAGGAGCTCTCTCACGGCCATCCTCACGTCGGCGGTACACACGGTCACTAGGACCGAGGCAGCCGCCGGCGAACCCACCTGCGCGCGGGTCAGCGGAGCCCCTCGAAGAGGTCGTGTTCCCGACTTGAGTTGCCGTTCACAAAGCTGAATACTCGGAAGAATGAGGCCTGCGCCCACAATCGTTCCCTCTGTTCCGCTTCCAGATCGGACACATCTTGATACGCCGGTAGCTGGGACTGGTGGCACCTCACCGCCTCCCAAACGTGGGAGGCGTAATCACGAGTGTCGACCGTGGTCGTGATCGCCCACTCGGCCCATGGGACGGCGCGCCGCTCTACCCCCTCAATTTCCATCACCAGCTCGCCAAATACCGATTGATACAGCTCCAACAATGGCTCTGTGTCGACCATGTAGTAAAGTTTTGCCACGCGGTGTGGGGCTCCACGGGCCCCCGAGGCGGATACGGCCGCAGCGAAGACAGCTGCATGCGTAGCCTGGCAGATGGCGATGTGATCGGGATGACCGTAGCCGCCGAACGGGTCGAACGTGACCACCACCTGGGGCTGTTCGCTGCGGATGCACTCCACGAGCTGGCGGACCAACTCGTCGTGCGGCACCGAGGCCAGTTCCCCGTCACGGTGGCCAAGACGGAACAGCCTGGCCACGTTCAGAGCGTGACACGCGGCGTCGAGCTCGCCGGATCGGATCGCAGCCAAACCCTCGGGACCAGGGTAATCCTCTGGAATCCCGAACCAGCCGCGTTCGCCTCCTGTCGCGGTCACTACCGAAGTTCGCACGCCCTCGTCGGCGTATTTGGCGAGAATGCCTCCGGTGCCCATCGACTCATCGTCGGGGTGGGCCAGGATGCACATCAACCGCAAACCGTCCTGGTCAACCATCGTATCTCCATCGCGGTTTAATTGAGACGGATCCCAAACAATGGTACCCAAACAAGTCCGATCTGTGGCTCGCGTATCATTGATATGTGACGGTACCCGGGTCGGTTCAGGAGGTGATTCGCTTTGATTTATGTTGGCAAAGCCGGCTGGTCACTGCGGAAGGAACACCAGCCGAAATTTCCGGGCGAGGGCACCCATCTTGAGCGCTACGCCCGGCGCTTGCCTGCAGTCGAGATCAATTCCTCGTTCCGTTCATGGCATCGACCGTCCACCTACTCGAGATGGGCGAGCTCGGTTCCCGCGCATTTCCGGTTTTCCATCAAGGTCCACGAGGACGTGACCCACAAAGGGGACCTCGAGGATTGGCAACCCATGGCCCGCTTGCTGGATGACACCAGCGAGCTCGGCGAAAAGCTGGGAGCTTACCTGGTTCAGCTCCCACCCAATCATGAGTTTGAACGGGATAAGGCGGAGGCTTTTTTCGAGCGGTTGGGCAGCGCTGCCGACGCGGGTGTCTTATGTGAACCGAGGCACGAGTCGTGGTTCGAGGAAGAGCCCGACACGATGCTGCAGGAACTGAATGTGGGCCGAGTCGCCGCGGATCCGCCCTCGGCAGAGGGCGCCGCTGCGCCGGCCGGGTGGAAGGACATCATGTACTATCGCCTGCATGGCTCGCCGAGAATGTACTATGAGAGCTACAGCGAGGAGGAGCTCGCTAAGCTGGCAGAGCGCTTGCGCTCCGCCGCCGAGGGGCATACTGTATGGTGCATCTTCGACAACACCGCGGGTGGGGCGGGGACGACTAACGCGCTCGACCTTTGGCAGCGGGTGGGAAATGAAGGGTGAGCCGGGCAATCCCAGGCCTCGCGTGATTCAGGAGTCGTCCAATGGAGTTCCGCCCTGAAAACTGCTATGCGACCTACAGCATTGTGGCCAAGGATCCGGCCAGCGGGGAATTCGGGGTCGCGGTCCAGACCCACCAGATGACGGTGGGGAACTTCGTACCCTGGCTTGAAGCAGGCCTCGGAGCGCTGGCCACACAGGCGCTGGGGAATATCCGCTTCGGGCCGATGGGGCTGGCGCTCCTGCGCCAGGGGATCCCGGCCATGCGCGTGGTGGACGCGCTGATTGCGACCGATGAACAGGCGATCCATCGGCAGCTGGCAGTGGTCGACTCGGAGGGTCGCGTTGCGGCTTGGACCGGCGAGGGCTGTATCGAACATGCGGCGCATTACATCGGCGATGGCCTTGCGGTCCAGGCCAACATGATGAGCAAGGAGACCGTCGTCGATGCGATGGCCGGAGCGTACGAGGGCGCCGCCGGCGATCTTGCCCAGCGGATGATGCAGGCTCTGGAGGCCGCACAGGAGCAGGAGGGCGACATCCGGGGCATGCAGTCGGCGGCACTGAAGGTGGTCCCCGGCGAACCGCCCACCTACAGCGATC
>CAZFCJ010000019.1:0-43991 GCA_964517315.1 uncultured Anaerolineaceae bacterium
CTAAGCAATACCAGCGAATAAAGAGACAACTATTGACCTTCGCTCCTGCGGCGTGCTAGGGTTGGTTAGGATTTTCCAATTTTTGATCGAGTCGGCCCACTGGTTACGCCACTACGAATGTCTCTTGTAGGGACGATTTAGGAAAAAGGAGAACCATAGGAAGTTCACTGAGATAATTCGACTGCTGCGCTGGAGGTGCGAGTATGTCCAGTGGATCCAACGAAGGCCAAGCCTATATTGAACTAGTTTCAAGATCTGTTGTTGCGGAGGTTGCGGCCGACGAACTCGAATTCTTCGACGAACTCGCTGCCGAATACCACAAAGATCCCTCTCCACCGAACGTTGGAGATGCCGAGCTAGGATCAGGATTGGGGGCTGGCCTGGCCGCGATTACCCCAGCCGCGATTGCTATGGTTACGGCTGTCGTGTCAAACATTCTGGGCGATGAGGCAGTCAGGAAGAACACGGCTGACTTCATCAAGCAGGGACTCAGAGATATCCTCGGCTCCGAGTCCCTCGACAAAGAGCCCTCCACGCGTTTGACCCAGGAGCAGTTGGTCAAAATCAGAAAGATTGCCCAAGCTGAAGCAAAACGTTTCGGCGTTGACAACGAAACCTCAAAGAACATGGCGAACGCACTGATCGGCTCGATCGTTATGTCACTCGGCACATGATGGAATCGAAAGTCTGCAAAGGGACTGGTGGCTGAACGACGGATCAACCCGTTCGCATTGCCGGCCGAGACAGATGCGCGCTTTCACCTCCTGATCATCGCCGCGGTGCTGTTTACCGCTTGGGCAGGCGTGATGGTCACGGCATTCTTCGGTGGCCTGTACTCTGTTGATATCCCGATCCTTCAAGCGGATTTCCCTTCACTTGACAGTCTGCCCACAGATCTGCCGGTAGAGGAACGTCTTGTGGAGCACCGGGCGCGGCTACTTCTGTACGTAAGCCAAGAGCTTGGGCGCCTCTCCATCCCTGTGGCGTTGTTGTTTGGACTGTTCCTCGTCGCCGCCTTACGATACCGACTGCATCCCTATCTGGTCCGGCGCCAGTTTCCTTCGAAGCGGCTTGATCCTGAGGCACACCCTGAGCTGAGTCGCGAGGTCGCACGCTTGATTGAGCGCGCCGAGCTTGAAGAGTCTCCCATCATTGAGATTGGGAGCAGCCTCCAAGAGGTGGACGGTCAGGCGTACGGCTTCCCACCCAAATTCATCTTCCGTGTCGGCGGGGCAGCTCGCCGACTGAAGAATAAGCGTAAGGATGTCGTCGAAGCCGTGATCTTGCATGAGGTCGCTCACATTGCCAACGGAGATGTAGGCCGTTATTACTTTTCTCAAGCGATCTGGTTGTCGACGATCGTGGTGCTGTTTGCACCAGCTATGCTCGGCTTGTCCGGCGGGATCGTCAAAGGCATCGGCCAAGGCGGGAGGTGGGGCATCAGCTTCCTCCTCATGCTTCAGTTTGGGGCCCAAATCGCCTTGATCCGGGCGATTTTTGCCGGGTTGCTGCGCATACGGGAGAAATACGCGGATTGGAGAGCATCTGAGTGGAGAGCTCATCGGCAGTTGAAAGGGATCCTCGAGGACAGATTGAGCAGCGACAAGGCTTCCCCGTTGAAGATGATCTGGCGTCGGCATCCGACCCATCGCGATCGCCTTAAGGCGATCACCAATCCGGCGAGTTTGTTCCGCCTGTCTTGGGATTTGCCCCTTACCGTTGGGGCATTGTCCGGACTGCTCTTGGGGGGGCTGTTCGTCCTTACGGTGCAAGCGGCCTCCCTCACAAGTGCACTGGTCGAAGTTGGCAGCATCTCGGCGGCGCTTTTGGACTTTCTAGGCGCCTTCGGCTTCGGTGCACAACTGGTCGACGTAGGCATATGGCTCATATATGTCGTTCTCGGGATCCCGTTCATGCTTGTTGCGGCTACCCTCGCAGCAACAGTGGCTTTGGAGGTTCATCGGGAGACTCTCGCAAAATTGGTCAGAACGGGCGGTAGCGCGCTCGACTATATTGACCTCGCTAGGCCAGCATTGCTTCTGACGGTGGGACTGGAGATCGGCTACCTGATAACCCCTCCCCCACTCTTCTCGCCGCTTCTAAATCTTCTCCGGTCGTCCCGGCTGGACCTATCAGCATATCTATTGTTGACCCTTGGGACGTTCCTATTGGCTTGGCTTACGCTTGCAGTCATCCGCTTTGCCGGCTCACGGGTCTTTGGAACGCATACTGGCCCATCGCCGCCGACCCTGAAGCGGCGGCTTCTCACAGTAGCATTCGCAGTGGTTTATTGGGGTTTTCTCCTACAGATCCACATCCAACGAGCGACTATCCTTAACCTTGGTCCCAGTGCTCCGGCTATTTTTGCCGACCTTGCTCGCTGGGGACTGTTCGGCAGTCTTGGTGCGCTTCTCGTTGTGAGCACCGCAGCTTGGATCTACTCCCGGTGGGAGCAACGAGGGGGGAAAGCTACTTGCCCTCACTGTGAAGCAACCATAGAGAAAGGGAACCTACTGGCCCTCAGATGCAGTCACTGCAGTTCTTATTTGGCCGCCTGGCTGTTCGTTTGATGAGTCACGCCATCCAAGGGTGAAGTGAAGACTCGTTCCATCTTGTTCCTTCTAGGGGCCATGTTTGCTTCCCTGATCTCGATCCAATTGACCCGCTGGGCAATCCACATCTACGTTGGCGGGGTCGAAACCCAAATAGTCGATCCTTTGGTCGGAACATGGGAGATCACCTGGGATGCCGGCACCAAGTATGAGCAGCAGATTGTTGTAACAGCGGAAAGATTAACCCTGAGGCGATTCGGTGCTTCGGTTACTAACGACGGATACGTCAGCTTCCGCGATGACGAAGGTTGCTTTCACGTTGGGAGGTTAGCTCCAGCAGCCGGCCAGGCATCGGGTATATACAGTGGATGCCATTCGGAACCTGACTGGGTGGGGGCGTGGGAAGCGAGAAGAATTGCAAAGTGATTACCACAGATCGACCAACGTGGTGGAACCATTTCAGAACAGACTGACTGGAGCTGACCCTATTTCGTGGACACTTGCACGCTAAGCGAAGAAAGTGGTCCACGATGCCGAGAACACGTCGACCATATCCGAATGGCTTCCCGCATCACCGCCTCGCTACGCCGATCAGCAGATCAAGCCGGCCGAATTGCTCGATCGTGTCGTCGATGAAAGCCTCGAAGTCTGCCGGCTGGGTCAGATCGGCGCACAGCGCCAGCACCTCACCATCGATCAAATTCACGACCTCCATGCTCGGAATGCCAACGATGGCCGCTACATGGGGGAGCTGGGTTTGGCCAATCTCAACGCAACGATGCGCGAGTTGGAGTACATGGACAACTACACGCGTGCCGCGTACCTTCGCTATCCGCCCCCACTACTCGCTTGACTTGCAGACCCCGCCCGAGTATCTTGCTCGGCACCACCAAAGGTTGGCTCCATTCCAAAACCGTCTTATATGTCCTGAGCAGATAGATGTCTCGGCCTGGACGGATGTTTGCACGGATCATGTTGTCCATAACCATATTCGCCTAGTGCTTGTTGCCTGGGCCGGATCGAAGACGACAAAGGGTTTCGATCCCCCAGACGACAGGCAAGTCGGAAACCCTATTTCGAGAATCAGGTGATTGCGGCAACGGGGCGTAAATTAGCCCTGCGCGGTCCTGCAAAAACCCTCATACGCGGGTTCTGCGCAGCGTCCCGAGGCGAAGCCGAGGGGCGAATCCCGTCGTCGCCTTCTCATCAAGATTGACCTTAAGCGGCCGGTTTCTTTCTCATCCAGGTTGACGAAATTCCCGCGGCCCAGCCGCGGGGCGAATCCCGCCGTCGCCGCCTGACTCAGGGTCGTAAAAACCGCCGTCAAAGGGTCCTGGAAAAGAAAGGAGTCCCTTTGACGGTTTTTTGAATGTTGTGCGAGACTCTAATTTAAGATCGTCGGTCGAGGGACGTGGAAATTAGGGTTCCAGCAGGCGATGCTTGTCTCAGGGCTTTAGCGTTGAGGATATGTGCATCCGTCGCGAGCAACCATGTCACCGCGGGGGCCTAGTCGGATCGCGAGTTGAGATCCGTCTCCAACTGAGAAAATCGCTCGACCAGAGCCACCATATGGTCAACCATCTTGCTAAAGATCTGCTCCCCTTGATCCCGACTCGCAAACTGCGGATCGCCAAACCCGCCGGTTTCCGGGGAGAGATCGCCCAACTTCAAGGGCATATTGAAAGGGAAATCCTTGAAGGTGAGCGTGCTGCCACCTGCGAAGTCCACACCTTGAAAGTCCTCCTGATACTCGTTGGGCTCGATACTCTCCGCGTCGTGAGCCTCCGGCGCCAGATACAAGCCGAGCGACAGCGCGGGATCCGCACCATGAGCGCTTGCTGCATCGTAGTTCGGTGACACCTCTCGCAAGTAATAGGAAGCGAGCTTTCCTGGATTAATCCAAGCGACCATCACGCCCAACTCCTCCCGGATCTTGTACGCCACCTCTTCAAGCATCGGCAGATTAGGAATGTGCATTGACAAGAAAAGAATGTGGTCAAACCCGTGTCTCAGGACCGAGCGGATAACATCCTCATAAACCATTCCAACGACCTTGGGCCGCAGCGTGATCGTGCCTGGGTAATCCCGGAAATCGGGTGAGAAGCCGTAAGGCACAGTTGGGACAACTAAAGCGTTAGTCCTGCGAGCAACCTCCCTGGCCAGATGTTCTGGCAGCACCGATTCGTAGCCGACGAACGTATTGGGCCCTTGAGTTTCAGTCGTCCCTGTCGGCACCAGGATCGTTGGATTCTCATCCCTTGCATCCCGGACTTCTTGCCACGTCATGTGGCGCCATTCGATCTTGTTGTCCATAGTTGCTCGGATTCACCTTTCAATGCGCAGGGGCTTATATTGTGTGTCCAGAGACAGGTGGACCGTGACCTGTTCTAAATGAAGGCCAGATCATACTGCGCTGCGACGAGATGCCCCATCCCAAGTTCCTCCAGACGATCGTAGGGGGCTAGAACACTGATCGTCACCACACCGGGCAGGCGTCCTACCTCAATCCCACCAACGATCGTGGCCCGGTTGCGACTTTGTTCGACAGGTTCATCTAGCAGTGCGGCAGTCCGCTCAAGACCGTTGCGCGCCGCCTCGTTGACATTCGGCCCCGTCCCTACGACCTGGATTGGGGCCACCTCCTCAACGAATTCTGTGCCATACGTGCTTGCGAGCTCGCGGCCCGTACGGATCTCAGGCTTGGTGTATGGCTGCGCCAGATACGGCAAATCCTCTTGAGGTGGGAGAAGGATTGGGCCGTCATTATTCAAACGTTCGATCACTTCCGCGCGCAGGACAATCTCGGCGACGATGTCAGTGGTATGCCCAGCCAGCTCGCCATCTCCCTGCATGGCGTGCGCATCACCACAGTAGATGCCGCCACCTGCAACCTTCACTGGACAAATCAAGACCGCACCAGCACGGACCGAGTCGATGTCCATGTGGCCGTCCGTCTTGGCTTCAACCAGCTCCGCTTCGCTCAGTGAGAATTCGTGGGTGGTCCCAACCATGTTGACGCCAATGTCTCCTGCATTCCGTGAGGAGGGAAGGTCGCGCGATGGGATCGTTCCCAGGTTTCCGATAAAGGGCCGGACACGGGCCAATACCCCGGGAAGGTCCGCCTTGGACAGCACGAGAACTGAGTGAGCACGAGCTTCTTCGTAGCGGTCGAGACCGGAGTAGCCTCGCGCATCCCGCGCCATCCGTTCGGTCCATTCCCGTCCTACCGTGAAGCCCACGGACCTATCGTCATCGAACACCATCGTATATCCATGGGTCATATCGTACGGGGAAGCGGGCACGCCGCATTCACCGCACCGGATCGAGTCCGATCCTATCCCCTCGACGTACGTCTCAGGCCATGGCGCACCACAATTTGGGCATTTGCGATCAATCCCGGGGTCCTCGATAAAACAGCCGACGTTTCCCTGATTGTCGACACCGGAAGAAGTTGCCTTGGCCAGGACATCGATCCGGTCGATGTGCAGCGCCAGACCATCCCCGACTTCTGCTCCCTCAACATTGACCGGCAAGGTCACCTCATGCGTGCTTCTGAAGTGAGGCGTGATCATAGGCCCCCAGCACCCAGGCACCGATCCAATCATCAGCTTTCCGCCATCGGGGATTGTTCCCAGCACCTTGGTGCTCGGTCCAATAACATCCGTGTAAGAGGATACGCGAAACGGCACACCCAATTCAGCCGACATGCTGGACATCCGTTATCTCCTTATCCGGTCGTCGTGTGCAACGGGACCGCGGCTCCACGCCGCGTTGTTCCATTACCAGCCCTTGCGATCAAAGAAGGCCTCCAGTGAAAAGTCCGGTCCTTTGATGAAGTCAATCGATTCACGTTCATGGTCCCGGACCTCCTGCGCCCGGGGCGCCAGTCTATCCGCGACGGAATGCGGGATGCTCACCAAGCCGTTTTCATCACCGTGGAGAAGACCGCCCGGGGCGATCGTCAGGCCACAGATCGTGACTTTGAGCCCGACCTCGACGACGACAGGGACCCCATGGGAGACAACCGCACCGCGCGCAAACATCTGGAATCCCGGAGCGCGCTCCTGCATCCCTGCCAGATCGCGAATACCGCCGTCCGTTACAGCCGCCACGACTCCCATTCGTTGGAAGGTGGTCGCCATCACATCCCCAAAATGGTTGCTGCGCAGCAAGTCTGGACCCACATTCTTGGCCACAACGATCGCCGGCTTCGGCGCGGCCTCGATGGCTTCATACAGCTCGCGGTCTTTGCTCTCCCGCCCCTCTTTGTACGGGGTTGTGCTGTCGGACGTGTAAGTGACGGCATAACCAACTACTGGGGAAAGCTCTGGTAGGAGGCAGCGAAGTTCGAAGGACGCGAAGCCGTCGGTGGGGTCACGCACATCAAAATGCTCGATGGCGTTGGCGATCGTCGCCGAGTCAAACCGCGCCAGCGCATCAAGTTGATCGGAATCAAGTACGGGATGTTGGTTTCGAGACATAGACTTATCCTTTTCTCGAGTTTTTGTCCTCCCCTTATTTGGGCGGCGGCCGGCAAGCATCTGTCTACAGGCGTCGTTCGGCGTTCACCCCGAATCCTGGAACTGCGAGCCAGCGTTCCACAAGGTTCATAGCGCCGGTCGCAATTGTGACCAGGATGAGATATGCGACGGCGACCGCTGAATAGGACTGGATAGGATCGAAGTACCGAGCAGCCAAGATCTTGGCTTGGGTCATAAGATCAGGGACCGCGATAACAAATACGATGGCCGTCGCTTTGAGTACATAGATAACTTCGTTCGACCAAGCGGGGATCACAAGCCGCAGAGCTTGCGGCATGACCACGTGCCAGATCGCCTGGGGTCGTGTCATTCCAATAGCCCGGGCGGCCATGATTTGGCCACTTCCAATTGCCTGGATGGATCCACGAAAGTACTCGGCTTGGTAGGCACCGCTATTGAGTCCCAGAGCGACGTACGCTGCCCCCAACCGCGAAAGCGTGAGGCCAAAGTCTGGGAGGCCATAGTAGATAACGAACAATTGTACAAGCAGCGGAGTGCCACGGAACAGATCCGTATATGCAACAATCACCTTACGAAGTGCCCCGCGTTGATACACACGAATGAGAGCCGCCGGGAGCCCCAATAACACGCCAATCAGAAGGCCAATGAGCGTTATCTTGATCGTGATGACACCGCCCTCCAAGAACGCTGGTAGATACCGCTCGAAAATTAAGGCGAGTTCAACCATGGCCTCTCACCTTGTTCCACGACTGAATCCTCGGAGCCCTGAACCTCGACACGACACACGCGCCTACCGTCACGTGTCTTGACCATACAGCTCAGTGATCTTTCCTAAAAACTCCCTAGTGCGTTGGTGTGTGGGCTGATAGAAAAGCTGGCGCGGAGAACCTTGTTCGACGATATTGCCATGCTCCATAAAGACGATCCTGTCGGAGACCTCGCGAGCAAAGCCCATCTCGTGGGTGACGGCTATCATCGTCATGCCCTCGGCGGCCAGCTTTTTCATCACCGCCAGAACCTCACCGATCAATTCGGGATCGAGAGCTGAAGTGGGCTCATCGAAAAGCATCACTCGAGGATCCATCGCCAGCGCCCTAGCAATGGCCACGCGTTGCATTTGCCCCCCTGAGAGCTGTGCCGGGTAGTGGTCGGCCTTGTCCGCTAGGCCTACCCGGTCAAGCTCCCAGAGCGCCATCTTTCGGGCTTCAGCTTCAGGCAAACCAGCCACTTTAGTAAGTCCGATCGAGACGTTTCGCAGTGCCGTCAGATGATGAAATAGATTAAACCCCTGAAAAACCATTCCTATCCTCTGCCGCACCTCGTTTTCGTCATGGTCAGGTGCCGTGATCTCATCCCCATCAAGCCAAATTCTTCCCTGATCCGGCCGGGTAAGAAGATTCAGACAGCGGAGCAACGTACTCTTTCCTGTCCCGCTCGGACCTATCAAGATCAAGACTTCGCTCTCCTCGACCTCCAATGAAATACCCCTGAGGACCTCGTTCTCCCCGTACGCTTTGTGAATGTTCTCGGCTTTCACCGTCACAGTGGACATGTTGGTGACCCACCCTTACTATGCGGGGAGACTGAGGTGGCGTTCTAGATAACTCAGTCCACGGTTGGCGAGCAGGAAAAGTACAAAATATAGGGCAGCCGCTGATCCAAATGCCAGGAAAGGCTCCAGAGTCCTTGCGGCAACATATTGCGCCTGACGGAGGATTTCGGCGATGCCCAATAAATAGACGAGGGATGAGTTTTTGAGAATGATCGCGGCCTCGTTGGACCAAGGGGGAATGGCCAGACGGAGGGCTTGAGGAAGAATGATGTGGCGGATTGCTTGCGTTCGCGTCATACCTATAGCCCTAGCGGCGGCCATCTGCGAGGGTCCGACCGACTGGATCGCCCCACGGACAATCTCCGACTGGTAGGCACTGCTTGACAGCCCAAGGGCGAAGATCCCCGAGAGCAGAGGGGACAGATCCACAATCCGAGCGATCACGAAGAATAGGATGAATAGTGACACTACCGGAGGAATAGAGCGAACGAGCATCGAATACAGGGCCGCTGAAGTCGAAATGAGACGCGGACCATACACTCTCAAGACCCCCAACAGGACTCCGGCGATGAGCCCAATGAGTAGTGACGCGATCGTCACCTCCACTGTGATCAATCCCCCGCGCAAGAGATGGGGTATGAGATTAAGGACAAGGTTCAGATTGTCGACCAAACACGAACTCCTACATCAATCGGGGAGTCAAAGGAGCCTGCATTGAAGGGCCCTGGCTCCGCCGGCGACTCTTAGTGCCCGAGGTGCTGACGGAGCCAGAGACCCAAGCCTCTAGTCAAATTCCCGAACCAATTTTACACGGACAGGGTTGCAGGCCCGTTAATTACTCTTCGGGAGGCAGCGGAATTTCCCATTTCCGCAATAGCTCATTTCGGGTTCCGTCCTCGATGATCTCACTGATGGCTTCGTCCAACTCGGCCTTGAGTTCGGACTCGCCTTTGGGAACGGCGATGACGGTGTCCGCCGAGGCCATGTCTGTCGTTACCAGGACCACTTCCTTGTCCTCGTCCTCGGCGAATTCCGCAGCGCTTTCCGCCTGGGTCAAAACCACGTCAATTCGCCCAGCCTCAAGGTCCAGCAAGGCTTGATCTTGCCGTTCGTATTCGAAGAAGTTGCCCTCCGGCATTTCACCCGTTTCGACCAGGTTCTCTCGGACCCACTTTGAGTTGGTCCCGCCGCTCTGGACGCCGACCCGATAGTTAGCAAAATCCTCCGGACCTCCTAGTGTGACGCCACTTCCCACCATTGCTATGGCCGCGTCGATACGAGGTTTGTAGGATATCGTGAAGTCCACCTTCTCGGCCCGTTCGGGGCTCGCTGCCAGCGCCGCGATCGCGCAGTCGACTTTACGCTCCTGGACTGAGGCGATGACGCTGTCGAACGCCATGTCCTGGATCTCCACCTCGACCCCAATGCGGTCACCGATCTCACGGATCAGATCAATGTCGAATCCTGCGAATTCCTGATTCTCATCGACAAATTCGTATGGAGGAAAATCCGCCGAGGTTCCACAGACCAATACCCCTTCCTGTTGGACCTCCTCCCAGAGGTTGGCCGGCTCCGCCGGTGCAGCAGCCTGTCCGCAGGCCGTGAGGACCAGCCCAATGATTAGACCCGTTGCGACGAGCCCAGCTCTCCTGTCCATCTGCACCATCTGATTTGTCCTCCTTCTTGCTCAAGTGTGATTGTAGAAGCCACCCAGGCAGAGGGTGGTTGTTGCCGCCATCTGATCCATTTGCCGGATCCTAGCCTAGCACCGCTTTCCCAATCCCGTGAACCCGTCTCTCGAATGGCTGGTCAGATCACCGGCGAGCAGGAGCGAACGATCTTGCGTACCACACCCGCGCCACCGACCAGGACCGTGTGGGCAACGTTTCCGTGGGCGAGCCTGACCCAGCCTGGGAATTTTTCGCAACCCACAGGTCCACGAGCACATCGAACGCCACATCATGCGGTGGCGATGAGCTCACCCATACACCCTCTGGCGTGACGATGAGATTCCCATGATCCTGCGGCCGGCCCAAAAGTGAAACACTGTTTCACATTTCCGAATTCATTGCTATAATAGCATCCTGCTCTCAGGGAAGTCAACCAAGCGTGAGGGTCCAACGCGAACGTAATCGAACGCGATTCGGGCGCCCGTGCTGCCCCGTCCGTTGCCTTCCGTGGTCGGACATCATTGCTCGGTGAGTCACAAGGAGGAGCCTACAAATGCGCGCGCAACTGGAAACCGATCAGGATTTCCTCGAGCTCGCCTCCGGAGTCGCTGATCGACTTGCCCCGAGCTTGTCGGAGGACTGGCCCAAGCTTCCAGTTGTTAGGGCGGAGGGGGCGTATTTGTACACGGCGGATGGGCGACGGTATCTTGATTTCACCTCGGGAATTGCGGTTGCCAATGTTGGCCATTCCCATCCCAGGGTGCTTCAAGCTGCCCGTGCCCAGTTGGACAAATTAACCCACGGTGCAGTGGGAGTCACCCTGCACAAGTCACTCCTGGAATTGTGTGAGGCCCTTCCGAAGGTCCTGCCGGCAGCCATGGACATGTTCTTCTTCGGCAACAGCGGCTCCGAGGCAGTCGAGGGAGCCATCAAGTTGGCTCGCTATGTTCAAGAGCGGCCGGCGATCATCGCATTCGAGGGTGGATTTCACGGTCGAAGTTACGGTGCAGCGACAGTCACGTCCGTGAAGTCGAAATACCGGTTGCACTACGAGCCATTTGTCCCCAGCGTCTATTTCGCCCCCTTCCCCTACCCCTTTCGGTGCCCTCTGGGCGAGGAGCCTGAGGACGCCATCCGCTGGAGCCTTGAGGCGATCCAAGACCTATTCGACCACCTTGTGCCCCCCAGTGAGGTCGCCGCCTTCTTGATTGAACCCATTCAAGGCGAGGCCGGTTATATCGTGCCGCCCGAGGGCTTCTTCCAAGAATTGCGCAGCCTGTGCGATGAACACGGCATCTTGCTCATCCTCGACGAGATCCAAACGGGATTTGGGCGGACTGGCCAGATGTTTGCCGCGGAGTTATTCGACGCGCAGCCTGATGTAATGGCGATCGCAAAGGGTATCGCCTCTGGTTTTCCGCTCAGCGCCACGGTTGCCAGCCGTGACCTGATGAGCCGCTGGAAGGCCGGTTCTCATGGGACGACCTACGGAGGCAATCCAGTGGCTTGCGCGGCTGCGCTCGCCACACTCGATGTGTTTGAAGAGGAAAATCTGGTGGCCAATGCCCGCGCCATGGGCGCCCGGTTGATGGAGGGCCTGCACGCTTTCCAAGAGGAGTATCCGTTCGTCGGTGAAGCGCGGGGAGTGGGTTTGATGTTGGCGCTAGAGATGGTGTTCCCTGGCCAAGGCAAGGAGCCAAACCCGAAGGCCGCGAACGCGGCCCTCGCCAACTGCCTGGAACGCGGCTTGCTCGCCTATATGGCCGGAACTCATGGTCAGGTGCTTCGGCTCATGCCGCCGCTCAGCATTACCAAACGTCAGGTGGACGAAGCGCTCAACGTCCTTGAAGAGAGCTTATCCAGCGTCCAAGCCTGAGCACCCGCATTTCACCTTCAATTCGAACTCCACCCGGGCAAATCCAACGCTACAAGGAGACAAACGAGACGTGGATCCCCAGCGCATCTTGATTATGGGCGCAGCAGGACGCGACTTCCACAACTTCAACGTCTACTTCCGAGACAGCACTTCCTATGAAGTTGTGGCCTTCACTGCCGCGCAAATTCCAAATATTGAGGGACGGACCTACCCCGCTGAATTGGCCGGAGACCAGTACCCAGATGGGATTCCCATTCACCCGGAATCCGAGCTTGTCAACCTTATCCGCGAAGAGGCCATCGACCAGGTCATATTCGCCTACAGCGATGTGTCCCATGAATATGTGATGCACCGTGCTTCTAGCGTCTTGGCCGCCGGTGCTGAATTCCGCCTGCAAGGCCTTCGCTCGACCCAACTCGAATCCAACCTACCCGTCATTTCCATCGGTGCAGCCCGTACCGGGAGCGGGAAAAGCCAGACCAGCCGGCGAGTGGCTGCGATCCTTCGCGATCTGGACTATCAGGTTGCCGTCGTCCGCCACCCCATGCCTTACGGCGATCTCGCCGAACAGGCCGTACAACGATTTGCCTCGTACGAAGACCTCGCCCGCCACAACGTCACAATCGAGGAACGCGAGGAGTATGAACCCCATTTGGACCAGGGGTTTGTCGTCTACGCGGGCGTAGACTACGGCGCGATTCTGGCCCAGGCTGAAGAAGAAGCGGATCTCATTCTATGGGACGGCGGAAATAACGAGCCACCGTTCTACCGGAGCGACACGCACATCGTCGTCGTCGATCCCTTACGCGCCGGTCACGAGCGCGGCTATCATCCCGGCGAAATGAATGTGATCGCCGCTGATATTGTTGTCATCAACAAGATTGATTCCGCAGCCCCGGAAGACGTAATTCTCGTACGAAAGAATATCGAGGAACTCAATCCCAAGGCGCGCATCGTCAGCGCCGCGTCCCCGGTATTTATTGATGATCCAAGCGCAGTTCGTGGCCGTCGGGTGCTTATCGTTGAAGATGGACCGACGTTGACCCATGGCGAAATGGCCTACGGAGCCGGTTGGGTTGCCGCCCGCCAATTCGGCGCGGCGGCGATCGTGGATCCCCGCCCCTACGCTGTAGGAACGATCGCAGAGACCTACTCGAAGTACCCCACCACCGGGGAGGTATTGCCCGCGATGGGCTACGGCGAGTCTCAGATGCGTGAGCTTGAGCAGACCATCAACAGGGCCGAAGCGGATCTCGTACTCATCGGCACGCCCATCGACCTCGAGAGACTGCTCAACCTAAACAAGCCCGCCCTCCGCGTACGCTATGAGCTTCAGGAAATCGGCAAACCGGACCTGCGCGAGCTTCTCGCAGAAAACTATTGAGAAGATGCCGGGGGATTTTCTTCGTGCGGCGCAGAAGGGCGCTCGGCCGACGGACAGAGAACAGCCCTCGGAAGGCGACCCAGGTAAGCCATGACTCGACATCCCGTGCCCCTCCGCCTCCAGCTGGTGACTCTCTCGCTCACTCGGACGGCGACCGACACTGGTTATCGAATGGTATTCCCATTCCTGCCAGCGATTGCTCGAGGCCTGTCCGTCGATTTGACGACCGTTGCATTGATCATCTCCCTGCGGCAAAGCATGGGAGTCTTCGTTCCCCTCCTAGGGACCTGGTCGGATCGCCGTGGCCGCAAGCCCTCGATGCTCCTGGGCCTCGCGCTCTATGTCACCGCGTTCCTGTCGATCGCTCTCGTTCCAAAATTGCTCACTTTTGCGGTGGCCGTGGGCGTGGCCGCCATCGCCAAGGCGATCTTGGATCCGGCGGTGTTCGCGTACTTAGGTGACCGAGTTAAGCCTTCACGCCAGAGCATGGCGGTCGCCATCACCGAATTCAGTTGGTCCGGCTCGTTCCTCGTGGGCGTTCCGATCGTCGGTTGGCTCATCGCACGCTTCGGCTGGTCTGCTCCGTTCCCTTTCCTGGCAGCCCTCATGATCCTCGGCGGTGGCGCGTTGCATTACAGCATCACCCCTGACCCTCCCTCAACCAAACCGGCGCTCAGCTTTTCGGCCTCCATCCGGGGCGTCCTGCGCCGCCCCTCCGTGCCAGCGCTCTTAGCCGTTGGCCTCCTCACAAGCGCGGGGAACGGGGTTGTGACCATCGTGTATGGTGCCTGGATAGAATCCCAGTTCGGGTTGGAGGTCGTCGCGCTTGGCATATTCTCAATCGTCATCGGTTTGGCCGAGTTCAGCGGCGAGGGACTCGTTGCAGGCTTTGTCGACCGCCTGGACAAACGGCTGGCCATTGGCATGGGCTCGGCCCTGAACCTCATCGCCGCGCTCGCATTGCCCCTCCTGGGAAAGACTCTCGTTGGCGCGGCAATCGCCCTATTCATCTTCTACATGTCATTTGAATTCGGCTTGGTGAGCGCATCGCCCCTACTGTTGGAGCTTGTGCCGGAAGCCCGCGCGACCACAATGGCCAGCAAGACCGCGGTTCAGCGGACCGGATTCGCGCTCGGAAGCTTCCTGGGCCCACTGTTCTTCATGAGAGGTATTCAAGCCAACGGGATAGTGAGCGCATCGCTGACCTTCTTGGCGGTTTTGACGCTCTGGCTGTTCGTGCCCCATTCGGAAAAGTTGGCCGATGGATCGTCCCACATCCGATAGCGAACATCCCCACCAGAGGAGAAAAATGGCAGGCGGGACGCTTCGCTCGATTGGACACTACAGTTATTTCAGTGGGTGAAGTGCCGCCTCGACGCCCTCGAAAAGCCACCGAAGCACTTGAGGCGATGCCCGCTTGACCGGATGTATGTGTTCTGAGGCCTTGAGCAAGGAGGAGAACATACGGTGAACACCAGACTCACGGAGAGACGTGAAGAGGGGAGGCCCGCCTTTGGCTTCTATTTGAGCTTTCCCTCACCCGAGCTCGTCGAGTTTTTCGGTTATATCGGATTTGACTACGTCTTCGTTGACGCAGAGCATTTCGCATTTCACATCGAGACGATCCAGTCCATTGTACGGGCCGGACAGCTTACTGGAATGGGGACCGTGGTTCGCGTCCCCAAGAACGATCAAGAGCTTATCCTTGGATACCTTGAGACCGGTGTCCTGGGAATCATGGTTCCCCATACAAGAACGGCCGAGGATGCGCGCGCCGCGGTGAGATCCGTGAAGTACCCTCCGGTCGGAAGGCGCGGCGCCGGAAGCATGAGTCGCGCCGGCGACTATGGGATCGACCAAACACCTGATGAACACATTGCTCGTATCAACCAGGAGTCACTGGTCATCACGTTGATCGAGGATCGTGAAGGCGTCGAAAATTTGCCTGAGATTTTGGCAGTTGAAGGGGTCGATGCCTTCGACGTGGGCCCCAGCGATCTGGCCATGTCACTAGGCCATCCAGGCAACGCGGCCCACCCGGAGGTCCAGGAGGTGGTGCAGGAGGCCAAACACCGAATAACCACCGCAGGGCGACCGCTGATCTACCCCGTGACGACTGTGGAGGAAGGAAAGGAGGCTTTGGCCGCTGGAGCGCGGTTCATCGAATTGAGCCTGAATGACGTACTGGTCCGTGAGACGGCGACGTTTCTGGCCGAGCTGCGAGGTGACAACTAGCCTCTGGGAAATGCATGCATCAGCATGGAGCTAGTCCTGATCCTCCGATTTGGGCTCCGGTCCGGTAAGGCTGTCGCTCATCTGCATGGCAGCGTCGAGCACGAGTTGTTTGATGTGCTCGCTCCTCGGTCCATCCACCCTCGCTTTGGGGCCGGACACGCTTATGGCTGCCACCACCCTGCCCCTCCAATCCCGGATCGGCGCGCCGAAACAAACGAGGCCCTCTTCGGTCTCCTCGTTGTCCATCGTCAAGCCCCCCTCTCCGATCGATCTCAACTCATTGCGAAGGCTGTCGACGGAGGTTAGCGTATTGGGAGTATAAGCAGGGAGGGTGTCGTCCCCAAGAAGTCCTCGGATCTCGTCCGGACTCTTATCGAGCAACAGGGCCTTCCCAAGGCTTGAACAATGAAAATCCGCCACGGGTCCCAAATCGATGGAGATGCGTGTATCGGACCGAGTGAAACTGCTGAGGACGAGCGCCTTTTTACCGCGAATGACGCCCAGATTGGCGGTTTCACCCGTCTGGCGGGCCAAGCTTTCCAGTGTCGATCGTGCCAGGGATAGCAGCGCGGGCTCAAGCTCCAAGTCATGACTGAGCCGGAGAATCGCCGGGCCCATTCCGTACAGCTCGCTCTCGGGATCCTGGACGATGAATTGATGATCCTCAAGGGTCTGAAGGATGCGGTACACAGAGGCTTTCGGAATCCCCAGTTCCTTGCTGATTTGTGACACACCAACAGGTTCCCCCTGCGTGGAGAGCCACTCCAAGATCCGGAGCGCGCGATCGAGGACGACGATCTTCCTGTTCGGCATATTGGCAGTCAACTTGCCCGTCTGGGGCTGAGTCGTTTCAAACCAGGGAGTGCGTGCCCTCCGGCTCGGCAGATACAGGAAGGGCACGATTCGCTCTGTTCCAAGGCGATTCACCTTGTCACCCCTGCAAACTAGCATATTCAAAGGTGATACACGCAGTCAAGCAGCAGCATCCACTCCCGGACCGGTGAACTCGAATGCCGCCTCGGCCGCGGCCGTTCGGGGGCAAGACATCCGAGTTCAAAAGGACATGCTTGAGCGATAAGCTGGAGGTGAAATGTGGCCGAGTTCTTTTTGGATGACCAGGTTGTACACGCGTACTGGGACAACTCTCTCCGTCCGCGCCTCATCGTTCGCCCAGGAGACACCATTACCGTTGAATGCAGGGACGCCTCCGATGGACAAATTGGACCCCACGATGATGAAAGCGTTCTAGCGGAGACGGACTTCTCTCGGATCCACCCCCTGACAGGTCCCATCGTTGTCGAGGGCGCCTCGCCGGGGGATTCACTCGAGATTGAGATTCTAGACCTGCAGCACAAGGGCTGGGGATGGAACGCCATTCGTCCCGGGTTTGGGTTGCTCAAGGAAGACTTCTCGGAACCCTACCTCCACCACTGGAAGATGATTGAGGGTCGGTGCCTATTCCGAGACGGCAGCGAAGGAGTAGAGATCCCCTTCCGACCGTTTTGTGGTGTGCTTGGAGTAGCGCCCCATTCCCCCGGCCGATTCGACACCACCCCACCACGAAAGGTGGGTGGAAATCTCGACATCAAGAGCCTGGGCCCGGGCGCAACACTCTGGCTCCCTGTTGAGGTCCCAGGAGCTTTGTTCTCGGTCGGGGATTGCCATGCTGCTCAAGGGGATGGCGAAGTGTGCGGAAATGGGATCGAGGCGCCCATGATGGTTACAGTACGCCTCAACCTGCGTCGGGGAGAGGCACTTCCTCGACCACACTTCCTTGCGCCCCCCACGCCCATGAGCGAGAGCGAATACTATGCGACCACGGCGCATGGCCCGGACCTGTACGAGAATGCAAAGCTTGCCATCCGCCAGATGATCGATCACATTCACAAAGAATATGCCCTGTCGGAAAATGAAGCCTACATCCTGTGCAGCGTGGCCGTTGACCTCAGGATAAGCCAGATTGTCAATGAGCCCGATTGGCTGGTATCGGCATATTTGCCCGTGGGGATCTTCGACACGTGATTCCCAAGCACCGACGTCCGGCCCAACGATGGGTTCGACAGCAGACTTAGAACCAAGTTGCGATATCGATCCCTTCGCCGAACCCAGAGGAGTGAAGGGACAATGCGGGGCTGCCATCCATGAGCGGACATCCGAGCTAACGAACGATCCCAACGATCAACCGGGTCAGCCCCAGCATGTGAAGTCCGGCGACGGCCACGATCACGATAAGCAGCCGGTAGACCCATTCCGCTCCTTTTTCCACCGCCAGGGAGGCCGCAAACCAGGCACCCAGCATCGTTCCTACCGCCAATAACAATCCGATTCCCCACACAACCTGATCATTCCAGACGAAGACGAGCAACGCCACGGTCGTTTGCAGCAAGTTGATACCAATCTTGATGGCGTTGGCTTTCACCAAACCATAGCCGGCCCCGAGGACGATGGCAGCCAGGTAGAAGATACCGACTCCCGCCTGAATGAATCCGCCATAAACGCCCACAAGAAAGAACAGGACCGCTGTGCCCGCCCAGCTCAAATTCCGCTCCCCGGGCTCGCGTCCTTCCATCCAGCGCTGTGGCCGGATTAACAGCAGGAAGAACATGCCGATCAAAAGGCCTCCGATCACCCGCCTCATAAGCTCTTCGCTCATCCCCACTGCGAGGCTGGCGCCTACTAGGGAGCCCGCCATCGCAGGGAGTCCGAGCAGGACCACTGGCCTGTGCTCCAATACTCGAGCCTGGTGAAACCGTCCGGTCCCTACTGCGTTCTGTAGGGTGATGGCGACCCGGTTGGTCCCGTTAGCGACGTTGGCGGGTAGCCCCAGTGAAATCAAGAGGGGAAGTGAGATCAGCGAACCACTGCCTGCCACGGTGTTGATCACTCCCGTGGCGAAACCGCCCACAATGACCAGCGGATATACGTACCAATCAAGCGGCATCAATCATGTCCTCACGGCCCGCGGCCCTTTTGCCCCCCCACGTTCATGATTGGCCCGGGATTCGGCATCCTTCTATGGCGTCTGACAACCGCAAACGAGCAATGAGGCGGAGTCCGGGCTGGCAGGCGCCCTTGCGTGCATTCTTCGCGCGTGCATCGCTGGCCAAGAGAACGAAGACACATCAACCAGCCAGGTCACGCGCCAGGTCACGGAAGAACGTCAGGACTGTGTTCACTGCCTCATCCGTAATCCAGTAGTGGTTGACCAGGCGCATCCGCCGGTGGCGCCGCCGGGCGAGCGGGATACCCATACCCCCTGCCAATTCGAGAATCATATCCTCCTCCGGCGACCCTTCCTCGGCGAGTTCGATGTAGCTCAAATTCGTATTCGGATCCGGATTCAGCACGTTGATGTATCTCATTCCCTGTAATCCCAGAGCCAGCCGACCCGCCCGAACATGATCCTCGGCCAGCCGCTCCGTCATTTCCTCCAAAGCAGCCAATCCCGCAGCCGCCAGGCCCACCGGGCTGCCCCATCCCCCCACCAATCCTCTTTCTAACTCGCCGAGCGCGGTCAACAAAATCGTTACCGTCACAAAGGACCGAACCAGCAGGAGCACACAAGCCTTTCGACAGACAGAAGGTCACGGAATCGACCCTCTCGGTCAGGGCTTTCACGGGAACCTCCAGTGCAGCCGCGGCGTTGAAGATCCTTGCCCCGTCCAGGTACAACTGAATCCCCAATGGCTGGATGCCCCCATCGAGCTCCGAAAGGTAGCTTGGGCCGAGTACCGACCCGAAACAGTCGGAATGCGAGTTTTCGCCGCTGACCAGACGGGTTCTTGGGAGGTGGCGATCGTGCGCCTGCACAGCATCTAAGACCTCACTGACCTCAATCTCACCGTTGTTGCCGTTCGGCAGAGTCCGCGGCAGTACACGGCCGAGCGCGGACATACCCCCACGCTCATGCGTGAAGAGATGATCCTGATCCCCCAGGATCACCTCGCCCCCGTGCGTGCAGTGCGTAAGGACCGCGACCAAGTTCCCCATCGTGCCGGAGGGGAGCAGGAGCCCCTCATCATGCCCGGTGAGTTCGGCCGCCCGCTCCCTCCAGGCGACGGACGGTAGGGTCCTCTCGATAGCCGTCGTCGCCGACCCGCGCCTCCAAGATCGCTCTGCGCATGCGTGGAGTCGGCCAAGTCACCGTATCTGACCGCCGGTCAATCCACTTCATTGGACCGATGTATCCACGCGACCGGGATCCGCCTGGAAGGCGCCTCGCCGATCACCTGGCCAAGAACCATGGGTCAAAGCATCTATGGAGCCATTAGATGGACAGGTAATAGACTGAACGGCCGGTACCGGCCCGCCGCAATCCGGTGACCCGTTGGAACGATCACGGGCGCGAGGCGAGCGACACGACCGATCACACTCCCGCAGCTCTAGGCCATGATTCCGCCTAAACGACGTACGCCCGGCCGATCCACAGGATTCCCAGCAGGATGCTGAAAGTACCTATGCCCGCTCGCAGCACGCCGTAGAAGCGCAGCGAGCGCCGGGAGGCGGCGCCCAACAGGATGCTGAGCGATGCGCTCACGGCCGCCATGCCGAGGACTGAGCCGAGCCCGAATGCCACCAGATATGTAAGCCGCTGCACTTGGACGCTCATCGTGCCCACCACGAGAATGGTCAGCGCGGCGCTGCCCGCAAGTCCATGGACCATTCCCACCAGCAAGGATCCAAGATGGTCAGCCAAATGATCATGCTCGTGCTCGCCGCTCGTAGCGTGGGAGTGAAAGTGAATATGATCCCGCCCTGCGCGCCCGTGTCCGTGCTCGTGGACGTGGACCTTTCTACGACGGAGCTGCCACACGACGCGGGCTCCTAGGGCGATCAACACGATCCCGACTAACGACTCCAATGGCGGGATCGCGCCCACCGGGATGTTGAGATCCAGCAGGATGACGACTAAGCCCACAACCAGGATCGTTACAGCGTGACCGAGGCCCCACAAGGCTCCAACGACGGGACCGCTTAACCGGCTCCCCCGCGGCTCCTGCAAAGTCGAGACCGCGATCAAATGATCGGGGTCAAGCGAGTGCTCCAGCCCTAGTACCAGTCCGAGGATCAGGATTCTGAGAAGCGGAAAATCCACTGCGCGCTCAATTCATTGGCCGCGGGGTCGGTCCGGAAGTTTCTCCGTGGCGCCAAGTTATGGTCTCTGGTTTGGAAGCCATCGTGGAAGGAGAATCCAAACCCGTATTCAGCATCCTCTTCAAGGCGAGGCCCCGCCTTCCCTGGCAATAGCTTCGCTGTAGTGGCAGGCTGCGAAGTGTCCGGGCTCCACCTCGCGCAGCGGGGGGATCTGCGCCAGGCATCGTTCGCCATCGCTGTACCGGCAGCGCGGATGAAACACGCAGCCGGAAGGTGGATTGGCAGGGCTGGGGACATCTCCATCAAGTATGATTCGCTCCTTGGATATGTCCGGATTGGCAACCGGAATTGCGGAAATGAGAGCCTGTGTATAGGGATGAAGGGGATTCCGGAATAGTTCGGCCCTGCTCGCCAGCTCAACGATCTTCCCCAGATACATGACCGCGATCCGATCACACATATGCTCAACCACACTCATGTCATGGGCGATGAATAGGTAGGTTAGATCGAACTCCTTCTGAAGGTCCTTCAACAGATTCAGCACCTGCGCCTGAATGGAAACATCCAGTGCCGACACCGGTTCATCACAGACGATAAAACGCGGTTGCAGAGCCAGTGCCCGGGCAATCCCGATCCTCTGACGTTGCCCGCCCGAGAAGGCATGAGGGTGTCGCCGGGCATGGTAGGGTTCCAATCCCACCTTCGTGAGCATATCCTCCACCATGCCCTTTCGCTCCTTCTTGGTGCCGATATTGTGGATGCGCAGGCCCTCCCCGATCGTCTCACCCACCGACATTCTCGGGTCCAGCGACGAGAATGGATCCTGAAAGATGATTTGCATTTCACGTCGCAAAAGCTTGAGCTCCCGGCCTTCCGCCTGGAAGACCCTTTTGCCGTCAAAGCGGACCTCCCCGCCCGTCGGTGAAAGCAGGCCTAGCACTGTGCGGCCCAGCGTTGTCTTGCCGCACCCGGATTCGCCGACAAGTCCGAGTGATTCACCTTCTTGGATGGCGAAGCTCACCTGGTCCACCGCTTTCACCCAACCCTTGACTCGCTGTAGCGGTCCACCTTTGATGGGAAAGTACTTCCGAAGATCTGACACTTCGACGAGTGCGGCCTGCTGAGTAGTGTCGGGGCGATCGCTCAACGCTGATCTCTTTCGGCCACGGAGCGGTCGGTCTGGACGATCCCTTCCTGGGTGACCCGCAGGTAACCTCGGTATTCCTCATCGTTACGATAGAGCCAGCAGCGGACAATTTGGCCAGGCGCCGCCTCGATGAGCTCCGGTTCCTCTCCTTCGCAAATCTGGCAGTCGTACTCGACCCGCGCCCGACATCGCTCCGCAAATCGGCAGCCCGGCCCCAAATCCACGGGGTCAGGAACCACTCCAGGGATGTCTTCCAGGCGATCTTTGACCTCCCCGAGAACAGGTATCGACTCGACTAGCCCCTGGCTATACGGGTGGAGCGGGCGGTTGAACAAAGTGCGAACGGGAGCTTGCTCCACAATCTGGCCCGCGTACATTACAGCCACTCGATCGCACATTTCGGCGACAACCCCCAGATCATGGGTAATCAGGATAACTGCGGTGTTTCGCCGGCGACTTAGGTCTCGGATCAGATCCAGTATTTGTGCCTGGATGGTCACGTCCAGCGCGGTCGTGGGTTCGTCGGCGATAAGCAGCTTCGGATCGAGCGCAAGTGCCGTGGCAATCATGACACGCTGTGCTTGGCCGCCTGATATCTCGTGTGGATAGGAGTGCGCGATCTCGGCCGGGTCGGGAAGGCCGACTTGGCCGAGCAGCTTGACCGCCCGCTCCCAAGCCTCGCCTTGGCCCATTCCCTGGTGCACGCGGAACACCTCCGCGACCTGTCTTCCAATCTTGAACAGCGGGTTGAGACTGGATTGGGGCTGCTGGAAGATCATGGAGATCTCACTGCCACGCAGGTGCTGCAGTTCCACTTCGGAGAGATCAAGGAGGGATTTCCCTTCGTATTTAACCTCTCCAGCCACGATTTCCCCGGGTTCGTCAACCAGTCGGAGGATAGAGTGAGACGTGACGCTCTTGCCGCACCCCGACTCGCCCACCAATCCCAGCACTTCGCCACGATCGACATAAAAATCCACCCCGTCCACGGCGCGGACAATACCCTCCTCAGTGAAGAAGTGGGTCTTCAGACCACTCACTTCGAGCAGATGATCAGCGTTCATGGGCGCTGTCGCGAGCTTTTGTTTTCCAATCGAAGCGGTCACCTCGGCTCAACGCAGCTTGAAAGGCCGCGCGATCAGGAGCAGCGGCGCGCACTCGAGCTTCTATCCGCCCATCCATGGCTGGCCCGTTCAAACCGATGGAGCGTAGAAGAATGTCCGTCGGCGCTTGATCTTCTTATCCTCAAAAGTATAGACGTCAGCGAATCTTACATCGACCTCGGAACCGTCATGCTTCTTGCCGGAGAATTCGCCCCAGCACACTCCCTTCTCACCGTCGACGATGATATGCTCGAGATCATGGGAACCGGAAGCGAGGACCCGCACGTTTTCATAGAAATCGCGCAGCTCGTCAATGCCGCGGATGGGGGGGTACCCCGGCCGCTCGTAGATGACGTCTTCGTGGAACGTCGCCAATAGGCGGTCCACATCCGCGTTGTCGACGGCGTTGAAATACTCACGAATCGTGGCTTTGGACATATGCCCTCCCATTACGCGGAACCTGTGCCAAATACACACCATCTCCTACTGCACTAGCCGTCCATTGAAGGGTGCGATCCGATGACCATTTGGAATGACAGCGCCGAAGCAGAAGAGTGGTCTCAAGACCCGCTGAGCAACAACCCGCTCCGCCGTGAACAACTGGATCTCTTGCTGAGCGTGATCGGTGAGACATATCAGAACGGCAATTCGATACTGGATCTGGGTTTGGGATCAGGGCTCGTCGAAGAACGGCTGTTCCAGCAGATCAAAGATGCGCAGGTCATCGGCGTCGACGCTTCTCCCGCGATGCTTGCCTTGGCCCGACAAAGACTCGCCGACCACAGCAACCATTGCAGGATCTACGAGTGGGACTTGCGCAATATCGACCGCCTTCAGCTCCCTGAAAGGGACTACCAGATCGCGTTCTCCGTGCAAACGCTTCACCATCTCGATGACCGGGACAAGCAAGACGTCATCCAATTCGTGTACGATCTACTCGAAATTGGAGGCTCATTCTTCATCCTCGATCGTCTGTCCATCGGGTCGCCGCGCTTGTTCGACATGTACAGAATCCTGTGGGCTCGAAACGATGAACTATACGGCTCCCGCCAGGCCGAGCACGAGGGGCGGACTTTCGAAGAACACCGATCGGCCCGACGAAAGGCCGGCGACGTGCCCGCATCCTTGACCCAGCATTTAAATTGGCTGCGGCAGGCAGGATTCGAGGCCGCCTGCCTTCACCTTCACACCAACCGTGGCTTGCTGGTTGGAGTGAAGAGTTAGGCGATTCGGCGAAGCGAGACATCAGACCCGCCCCACACCTTCCCCGCCCCTCGGATCCGCTCCCGGATGTTGGGTTCCATCGTCGTCCACTAGCAGGGCTTGAACGCGCCCACCGTAGTCACTTCGCCGAATGTCATATCCGAGTTGCTTCAAATCCTCGGCCAGCTCCTCGGAGAGGCTGGATTCAAGATAGACGATGCCGGACTGCTCGGAATGGAATCGCGGCACGGTGACTGCCTCCTGCATACTCATTCCGTTCTCGAAGACATTCAATATGGTCTGGACGACCGCGCTCGTCTTTCTCGCGCCCGCCGGAGATCCGATCACCATCTTGACGGCGCCGTCCTTGAGGAAGATAAGGGGGCCACAGCCCGCGACCGCTCGCTTACCCGGGGCAATCGAATCGTGGTGACCGGGAAGGGGGTTAAACGGACCCATCATGTTGTTATAGATGAACCCGAGTCCTTCCGTAACGACCCCTGCGCCTGAGCCAGTGCTGTGGGTGAAGGACACAGCGTTGCCCTGAGAATCGAGGATCGACACATGGGTCGTTCCCGAGTATCCATCCTTCCTTGAGCTCGCAGGGATTCCATCTATGACGTTCTGTCTGAGTTCATCGGCGTGCTCACGGGATGCGAGCATATCGACCGGCACCTCGACGAAGTTGGGATCGGCGTAGTAGCGCCTCCGGTCCTCGAACCCCTGATGGAGGACCCGCGCCACCAGGTCGATGTACTGCGCAGTGTTCCACTCGAGCCTGTCGAGGCCGAGGCCGTCAAGGATTTGAAAGAGAGTGATGAATTGAACTCCGGAGGCAGGTGGGTAATCGGTTGTCACCGTCATACCTTTGTAAGTGCCCACCACAGCTTCTTCGTAGATGATCGGCTCGTAGTTCGCCAGGTCTTCATAGGTAATGAAACCGCCGTTGGACAGAATGTCCTCGGCCATTCGCTCTGCGATCTCCCCTTTGTAAAACGCATCCCCCCCCTCGTCGGCGATCCGTTCGACCGTGTTCGCCAAGTCCTCTTGAACCAGCCACTCCCCGACCTGATACGCCCGACCCTCCTTGACGTAGATCCGAGCGCATTCATCGTTGAGCTTCATCTTGCTCACCGGGTCCAGTTCAGGGACGACGCTGGCCTCCTTATCCGGGCCCCAATAGGATTGCGTGTATGGGTAGACTTCAAATCCTTCTCGTGCGTACTTGATCGCCGGCTGCAGCAGCTCCCGCCAGTCCATCGTGCCGTATCTCTCGTGCACGCGCTCGACACCGCGGACAAACGTGGGGACGCAAATGGACTGATATCCCATTTGATTAACATACTTTTCGACCTCATAACGGCCTACGGCATCCTGCCGCCCCACGTAAATGTCTTCGAACACGTCCGGGCCCGCCTTGGATCCCGCGGGCGCCATGAAGTGCACGATCGTGCTCTTGCCGCTTTCGGCGTCGAATACGTTCATACACCCCGAACCTCCGATCCCGCAGAGCGGAGGATTGACGACAGACTGCGTGAACGAGGCTGCCACCATGGCGTCGAACGCGTTGCCACCGCGCGACAAGACCTCGCGGCCGGCGTCCGCGGCCAGGGGCTCAGGGCAGACGATTGTTGCGCTCATGGTTGTCCTCCTGCGTCGTTGATCCTATGAAGCTGTGGTGGCAGTCCCCGCTTGGCTAGATTGAGTTAACCCATTGCCGCGAACTGGTCCATTAACGTAGCCGCGATCTTCGTGCCTCGAACAAATGCCTCGATCGAGATGAACTCGTCGGGGGCGTGAAGGTTGGAGTCGGGGTCACCCATCCATCCGCGTACGTCCGGGACCCCAAGCGCCCGGATCGCCGCGTTGCCGGCTTCTCGCACCGCGCTAATGCCTTCCGCCTCAGCCAGGGACGGCCCCACCGGGTTCTCCGTGGTGCCCCCAACGGGTATTGGGGGGACACCGAACTGCGACTCGGCCGCCGCGCTCATCGCCAATGCCACGGCAGAGCCCCGCCAGGTCGGGGGCGCCGGCGTGCGACGATAGCCGGCCGGCCGAGCATCAGCGGGAAGAGGGACGATTTCAACGTCGTCGAATCCGTTCCGCTCCAAATGGTTTCGGAGGAAATCGTACATTTCTTCGGGGTCCTGATTCGGACGCAAACGGAAATCCACCTTCGCCACCGCCTCGCTGGGCACGATCGTCTTGCTGCCCGGCCCTCCGTACCCCGAGTGAATCCCCGCAATCGTGCATGTCGGATCGTGGTAGCGCGCCCGGTGCACCTCTCCCCCCTCACGGCCCAACAGAAGCTCGTCCAGTCCGAAGTACTCCTGCGCTGCCCCCTCGTCGAACGGCAAGCTCGCGTATAACTCCACCTCCTCCTGACTCGCCGGCACCAGGTTGTCGTACCAGCCCTCAATCTGGATCCGCTCGTCCGGGTCCTTCAGCGTGCTCAGCGCCCATACCAGCCGCCACGCCGCATTCGGCACCAGCGACGCCTCCCCCGCCCAAATGTCCTTCTTCCCCGTCTTCACTCTGAGCTCGACGTAAATGATCTCGGCCTGCCCCCACATGAACATTCGCGGGTGCCCGGAGAAGCGGTCGCAGTTCCCGTCCAGCCCGTACATCCCGTCCGCATCCTCGAACAAGTCCAGGTGTTCCGCCACCCAGCCCCCAAACTGCGAGCTCCCGATCTCCTCCTCCCCCTCGAACACCATCACCAGATTCACCGGCAGCTCCCCCCGCACCGCCTGATACGCCTCCACCGCCTTCACCGTCTCGAACAGGCTGCCCTTGTCGTCCGTCGCCCCTCGGGCATAAATCTTCCCCTCCCGCACCTCCGCCGAGAACGGTTCGCTCGTCCACAGCTCCAGCGGCTCCGGCGGCTGCACGTCGTAGTGCCCGTAGCACACCAGCGTCTTCTCCGCTCCCCTCGGCCTCACTTGGCCCACCACGATCGGACCCGCCCCCTCCACCTCATGGACCTCGGTCTCGATCCCCGCCTCCACCATCAGATCCGCCAGCAGGTCGGCGCACGCCTCCAGCCCCACCTCCTGGGCCGAAATGCTCGGCTGCCTCAGGAACGTGCGCAGTTCCTCGACATATGCCTCGCTTTGGTCATCGATGTGCGCGTAAACTTCGTTCATTGGGTCCCCCAATCATTCCTGATCTGATCGTTTCCGGTCCCTGTGCCAGGCTTCGACCAACGCTTCGCGCTGTTCCGGATCGAAGACTCCCGCAGGGTTGGTCTTCGTCGGCCTCATCAATTCATAAGGTTTTCGCTCCTCCATGAGCGTCAACAAGCGGCGCAGCTCAGCCACAGGATCGACGTGTTCATCGACACGCAGGTCGGTCTCCGGGTATTCCTCCGTGTTGACGACGAGCAGTGCGGCGGAAACCCGACCTCGGCGGTCTCCACCCGCCCGCTGACCCGACTCCAGCGACTTCGTGAGCCGCTCGGCAAGCGGATCATCCGAATGATTTTGGAATTCGGCGAGCATCGCTTCGATTGTTTCAGGACCGACCAGGAGATTGCCGGCCACTACGCAGTGTGTCCCTTCTAGATGCCCGCACCATTCCTTGATTTCTGCGCCTGTGTGGCCGGCCACGCCTTCCCTGTGGCCAACCAATGCAAGCTGCCGGTGCTCCCTTCCTTCATCTGCCTTCAGCAAACGCCTCACCACATCGGGGGGGTCGAGTCCGTCGCCGAGCAGGTCCAAACCCCGAATGCCCAGATAGGGATTCGTGATGGCTTGAGTCGCGATCGCACCCACTTCGCTGCGGGCATACGCGCAGCGCGAGCCGACGGCGGGCACTGCGGTCGAGATGGCGACGCCCAGGCGACCGGTCCGATCACACCGGGCCGTAATCGAGAAGGTCATCCACCGCTCTTGCTTGTCGTGGGCGACTTCTTTGCCACCAGGATCTTCTTGAGCTCATCTAGCGAACCGTTGGTCTTGATGACCTCCGCTTGCTCTTCCTCCAGTCGGGCCACATCGCGCACGTTCTCCACGACTTCATCGAGATAGTCGGGAGGGATCACCGCGCCGCCGTCTTCGTCGGCCACCACATAATCGCCAGCGTGGATGCTCGCGCCCCCTACGATCACAGGCTCATTGACGCTTACAATTTCAA
The DNA here is from genome assembly GCA_964517315.1 of uncultured Anaerolineaceae bacterium. GTDB lineage: Bacteria > Chloroflexota > Anaerolineae > Anaerolineales > E44-bin32 > DASWJQ01. The sequence goes on from CAZFCJ010000019.1 coordinate 28,453, forward strand.
ACGTGAACTCGCGTGTAATGGTGGCTTTGCCGTACAAGACGGGCATATCCAGCTCCCGGATGTCCTCCAGGTCCCGGATACTGCCATCGAAGAGGATGGCCTCGACGCCTGCGACGCTGGCCGCCGTGCACACGTTACCACCCACCAACACGCCCTCGCATCCGCCAGAGGAAATCACTACGACCGATCCAGGCGCCACCTCGCGCAGAATTGCATACGTGCTGTACTTGGATCTCTTCTTGCCCCTGACTGGAGCGAACTGAATGGTCGCCGCCGGGCCCGCCACATGGTTGCCGTTGAACGGTTTGGACGGCCTCAAGCCTGTGATCCAGCCGTTCAACCCCAGGCGGCTGAACGTGTCGGTCACATACCCGCTCGGGACCGACCGCAGGTAATCCAGTTTCTCTGCCACATCCGGTTTGATTTCACTCATTTCAGGCTCCTTTTGCGCGTAATTCACGGAAGTAGACATTCCTGTGCTTGCGATAGGGGGCACCGACGACGAACTCCCTACGGGTCAAGCTCCTCCTCCCATCCGGGGCCGGGGAAATCGCCATATCGCCGGCCGCTCTGTATCCAGCGGCGCCGCGAATCGCTCTGGCCTTCACCGAAGCGCTCCTGGAGCGTGCTCAGCACCTCGGCCGCACGCTCGGCGTGCATCACGACTACACCGTCATCATCTCCCACGATCAAATCACCGGGCCGCACCGGCACGCCTCCACAATTCACAGGCACGTTCACCGCGCCGTCGTCGTGGTCCAGCCGGCGACCAACCAGGCCGGTGATCGAGCGCGAGAACACGGGAAACTGCATCTCCCGAATCGGCTTGCTCGCCGAAATCGCGCCGTCGATGACCAATCCCTCCACCCCGTAGGTCTTGAGGTCCAGGCAGATCATTTCCCCCCAGCGGGCGACGCGTTCGTCCCCTCTGCAATCGACCACGATCACATCACCAGGGTTCGCCTCGGCGGCAGCCACGCGGTTCATACGCGTGTGGATCGACGGCATGTCGACGGTCACGGCTCGGCCGACGATCTTCACATCCTGATAAACAGGCCGGATGTCCGGGGATACGAATCCCTGATCCGTCACGTGGCCGATGAGCCCGACCGTGATGTAATCCGCCTTGTAGCCCTGGACCACCTCATCACTTATGCTTGCGCTGTTCTTTGACGTCACTTCTTGCTCCTCCTTGCCCTCTGTGAATCCCTGGGCGGCTATGAGCTCAGGACGGCCAAGCCGCGGCCGCCTCGGGGATCGCTGCCCCCCGTCCACTCCGAAGATTCAGGATCGCGGACGACGAGCTGCACGCGCCCCATGTAATTGGTGCGCTGGGTTTGGTAGCCCATGTCCCGGAGGCCGTCCTCGAGTTCCTGGGGGTGGTCTTCCTCCAAAAAGACGACCTCGCGTTCTTCGCTGTGAAAGCGAGGCACCGTCACCGCGGCCTCCGCCGACATGTTGTGATCGACCGCGTTCACGATGGACTGGATGATTCCCGCCGTTCCCCGGCTCCCGGCGGGCGATCCCGCAGCCAAAATGGGTTGGCCATCTTCCGCGAACAGGATGGTTGGCCCCCCACCCAACACAGGGATCTTCCCTGGCGCGATCGAATCATGATGTCCCGGATGGGGGTTGAAGGGTCCCATCATGTTGTTGTACATAAAGCCCAGCCCCTCGGTTACCACCCCCGAAATCGATCCGATGGAGTGGGTGAACGTGGCCACGCTGCCCTGCCGATCGGCCGTCGTGAGATGGGTCGTACCGCCGCGTCCGTCGACGGGGAGCGCCGGGCCGAGACCGTCCCGGTCAAGCACGGCCGTTCTCAGCTCGCGAGCGTGCTCCTCGGACACAAGCGTTGCGATCGGCACGTCCTCGAACTTGGGATCGGCGTAGTAACGGGCCCGATCCTGAAAGGTGCTCTGAAGCACCCTGGCCAGCAGGTCGACATACTCGACGGATCCATGGGCGAGCTCGTCAAGCTCCAATCCATCCAGGACCCTGAGCGTCGTGACGACCTGGATTCCGCTGGAAGGAGGCGGGTCAGCTGACGCGACGTACCCGCGGTAGCGTCCACGAACCGGCCGGATGATCTCGGGCCGGTAGGTCCGCATATCCTCCCGGGTCACAAAGCCGCCGTGCGCCTCGATATCGGCTACGATCTTTTCCGCGATATCGCCGTGGTAAAAGGCCTTGGCGCCTTCATGCGCGAGTCGCTCCAACGTCCAGGCCAGGTCAGGCTGGGTAAACCACTCACCCACCTCATAGACTCGACCTTCCCGCAGAAAGATCGCTTCACTTCCGGGCGTGGTCTTCAGTCGCTCAATCGGATCGATCTCGCGGAACGGGGAGTCACCGCGCCAGAAACGGTGAAGATACGGATACACCTCGAAGCCCTCGCGGGCGTAGCCGATGGCCGGGTCCAGGACCTCGCTCCAGGTCAGCCGTCCATACCGCTGATGAGCCGCAGCGACGCCGCTTACGAACGTCGGGATGCAGATCGACTGGTAGCCGATCTGATTGATGTAGCCCTCCACCTCGTACCGCCCCACGGTCTCGCTGCGCTGCTTGGCTTTGTCGGCGAACACATCCGGCTCGGCTTTGGACCCCGCTGGGCAGCGAAAGTAGACCATTTCGTTCACGTCTCGCTCGGCGTCGTATATGTTGATGCAACCATTGCCCCCGATCCCACAGAGCAACGGATTGACGACGCCTTGGGCAAACGCGGTCGCAACCGCCGCGTCCACCGCGTTGCCGCCCTTTTCATAAATCTCCAGCCCAGCTTCGGCGGCGAGTGGTTCGGGACAAACTACGATGTCATTCATGCTTGGCTCCTCGGAATTCAGGGTGATCCACGACCTGGCCTCACTCGACCTGGTTGAGAAAGACCTGGCCACCCTTCATCACGAAGTCCACGTGCTGAAGTGTGCTGATATCCTGGATTGGGTCGTCGCTGACGGCGATCAGGTCGGCGAACTTTCCGGCCTCCACCGTCCCGGTCGCCTCACCTAAGCCGATTGCCTCGGCCCCGTTGCGCGTGCAGGAAACAAGCACATCCCGCTCGGACATCCCCGCCCGCACCATGAGTTCGCACTCCATGGCATTGGCGCTGCCGTGCGGCCGGATCGCCGCCCCGTAGTTGTCGGTCCCCATGGCGATCTTCACCCCGGCGTCGACCGCCATGTTCAGGCTTTCAACATGATTCTCGTAGATCTTCCGATAGGCGGTGACCGCATCTGCAGGCACCTGGTACTCCTCCCCAAGGACGCCTACCCGGTACGGCCAGGACAGCGTCGGGATGAGCCAGATCCCGGCGTCGGCCACCATGCTCATGACCTCCGGGCTCGCGTAGAAACCGTGCTCGATCGTGTCTACCCCTCCCTCGACCGCGTTGCGGATCCCGGCGACGCCGGTGGCGTGCGCACACACCATCACTCCCAGCCGGTGCGCTTCATCACACATGGCTTTAATCTCCGCCAAGGTGAATTCCTCCTTGGCCGGCCCCTCTTCGTCGAGTTCGTGGGGATTGCCGGTGATGATCTTCACCCATTCAGCCCCCTCCCGGACCTGCTCTCTGACGGCCCGTATGCAGTCGTCGACGCCGTCGGCGATCCGCCGGTCGTCCTGGGCGCGCGCCATCTCCAGCGGCAGTACAACCACATCACCATGTCCACCCGTCTGGGTGATTACCCGGCCGGCTGCCTTGACCCGCGGCCCTGGAATAGCTCCTTCTTCAACGGCCTGCTTGATCCCCAGTCCGATGTGGGAGGCCGTATCTCGCACCGCCGTGAAGCCGGCCAAAAGCAGCTTGCGGGCGTCCTCGGCCGATCGCAGGACCCGAAGGTCATGAGGCTCGAGAATTCGGGCGTAGCCCCCCGGGGAGTAGATCAGGGAGCGTATCCCCGTGAATGCCATATGCGCGTCGACCATGCCCGGCATCAATGTTCGATCCCCCAGATCGATGACCTCCACCGAACTGGGCGCCGTGACATCTTCCCGGCTGCCTGCAGCCTCGATCTTCTCGTCATTAACCAGAACTGCTGCATCCTGGATCGGATCTCGCCCCGTTCCATCGAAAAGCTGTGCAGCGGTTAGAAGGACTTCCATTCTTACCTCCGGACTCTGCCCGCCATGCGCGGGCGGACAATCGGATCAGTCTTCGCGGGGAGACGTGTGCGACGAGTCACGAACCTCCCAACGGACGGTCGAGGCCGACCGGTTCTCCCTTCAACCGGGCCCACATTTACAGTCGCTCATCTGCCGACATGCCTGAGGTGTGGGTCGAGTTCATCGCGGATCCAGTCACCCAGCATGTTGATTCCCAGGACGGTAGTCGATATAAACAAGCCAGCGAACGTGCTGAGCCACCAAGCGTTCCACATGTACTCGCGGCCCTGGCTCAGCATCCCTCCCCAGCTGGGCGTCGGCGGCTGGATTCCCAAGCCGAGGAAACTCAAAGAGGCTTCAGCGACGATCACCCGCGGCACGGAAAGAGTGACCAAGACGATGACAGGCGAAATAACGTTGTGCAGGACGTGGCGGAACATGATAGACACATCGCTGGCCCCGAGGGCGCGAGTCGCCAGGATGAATTCCCGCCGTCGGATGGAAAGGGTCTCACCGCGCACGAGCCGAGCGTATTGAGCCCACCCGGTGACCCCCAAGACGATGATCATGTTCAGGAGACTCGGCCCAAGCACCGCGATCACCGCCAGAATCAGGAGGATGAACGGGAGGGCGAGCTGGATGTCGACCAGGCGCATGATCAATTCGTCGAGGCGGCCCCCTACATAGCCGGAAACGAGGCCGGTCAGGGTGCCCACCAACGCCGAAATCGGAACCGCGCTGACGGCGACCAGCAACGAAATTCGCGAACCCAGGATCAACCGTGATAGCACATCACGACCAAGTTGGTCTGTCCCGAGCCAATGTGTCCTCCCGACTTCGTCCACCCACATGGGTGGCTTCAATCGGGATGTGAGAGTCTGTTCGTAGGGATCCAGAGGGGCGATATAGGGGGCCACCAAAGCCACGATGATGACTGCAGCAACCACAGCGGCTCCTAGTACTCCAGAAGGGCTACGAGCCAAGCGGCGCGCTAAAGCCCATGTCGCTTTGCCACGAGATGCCCCTGAGACAATTTTCCGTAGGCCTGTCACGGTGGTCATGAGCCCGACCGTTCAAAGTCGATCCGCGGATCGATAAGCACGTACACGATGTCCATCAAAGTGTTGACGACCACAAAGAGCAACCCCAGCACGAAAACCGAGGCCTGGACTACCGGAAAATCACGCTCGCTGACCGCCCTCACGGCCAGCAGTCCTGCCCCGGGCCAGGCGAAGACGGTCTCGACGATTACCGACCCGCCCAGCAGACGACCGAAGTCAATCCCGATAAGGGTGACGACGGGTATGGCTGCGTTGACCAGCGCGTGATACAGGGTGACGGCCAGTGATGAAAGACCTTTCGCGCGAGCGGCCCGGACATAATCCTGTTGCAGCTGTTCTATGAGCCCAGCCCTGAGCAACCGTGCGATACGAGCCATTGGAAAAACGCCGACTGCAATTGCCGGCATGATCAGATGCTTGAGACTTTCGCGTCCCGATATGGGAAACCATCCCAGATTTACGCCGAGCACGATGATCATCATCAGCCCCAGCCAGAAGTTTGGCACCGACTGGCCGAATAAGGCCGTGGCCATGGCCCCGGTCTCGAAGAGCGTGTTTCTCTTTACCGTCGCCACTATTCCCAACGGAACCCCGGCAAGGATCGCTACCGCCATCCCTGCTGCAGCCAGTTCCAGGGTCGCCGGCAGACGGTCTACGACCAGATCAAAGGCATCGCTCTTGTGGCGGATCGATTCGCCAAACTCCCCCCTGGGTATCCCCGCGAGAAACCTGACGTATTGAACTGAGAGCGGATCGTTGAAACCCATTTCCTCACGGAGGTCCTCGAAGGCCTCCGGAGGTGCGTCGGGGGTGAGAAACAGACTCGTGGGATCTCCGGTTAAACGCAGAATGAAAAAGGCCACGGTCGAGATCCCCCAGATCACCATGATCAATCCGACGATCCTGCGCAGTACAAAGTTCGCCATGCTTGCTCAGTCTTGCATACCCGGCTTACGTGTGAACCCGTTGCCTCACGAAGGTTGCCTCTTATGCTGCTTCCGCAGAGATGAGGGGCAGGCGCGTGACCGCCTGCCCCCCAATCTCATTCAGGCTCGCCTACGGTATACCTATGGGCACTCCCAGTAGACGTCGCCGAACCAGATGATCGTGTCCGAGCGGGCCGTGAAGCCTTGCAGACACTCGTCATGGGCGTAGATATCGACTTGCTGGTAGAGAGCCATCTGGTAAGCGTCCTCGCGCAGCTGCGTCAGGATATCCCTGTACAGCTCCGCCCGCTGTTCTCGATCCACGATCGATCGGGCTTCCTCGATCATCCTGTCCACTTCCTCGTTGTAGTAGAAGGAGACGATGCCCATGCTGTAGCCGCCGCCTTCCGACTCTACGGGACTGTGGATCATGTGGACCATCCGCGAGTCGGCATCGAACGTACGCGTTCCCGTCCCTTCAAGCCAGACATCCTCCGGGAATGAACGGCCGAGGTATTCTTCACGCCATTCGAGCCACTCCCGGACGTGCAGGTCCACATCGACGCCGACTTCTTCCCAGTTGTTGGCGATAGCCTCGGCGACGGTCTCTTCCTGCATATACCGTCCTTGCGTCGTCGCAAAGGTCAGGACCAACTCTTCTCCGTCCTTCTCCCTTACGCCGTCGCCATCTTCATCGACCCAGCCGGCTTCTTCCAGGAGTTCCCTGGCCCGGTCAGGATCATATGGATAAGGCTCGATCGATGGGTGATAACCGAACTCATTGGGTGCGACTGCACTTCCGTATTTCATGATGTTCGCGTAGCCGCCGAGGATGTTCTCGATGATGCCCTCCACATTCGTCGCATAGAAGAGCGCCTGCCGCACCTGCTTCTCTGGGATGCGATCGGTCCGCAGGCTGACGAATATGACCTCGACACTTGGCGCGGTCTGGATGACCCCACCCTCTTCTTCGATTTGGGGGATGTGTTCGGGCGCTACGTTAGTGATCAGATCCAGTCCACCCGTGAGGAACTCGGCCAGGCGTGTGCCCGATTCAGCGATCGGGCGGTAAGTGATCCTTGGGATTTCAGGAGCTCCACCCCAGTAGCCTTCAAACGCCTCGAGCGTGAGATGGTCATCCGGGACAAACTCGACGAACCGGTAGGGACCGCTCCCCACAGGATTGGCGTTAAAGCTGTCCGGACCTTCCAGCTTCCACGTTCTCTCATAGTACTCGGGCGGGACGATGTGGGGTCGAGTTGTCATATAGGCCAGCAAGACCGGATACGGCTTGGAGGTATGGAAGCGAACGGTGTAGTCGTCGACAACTTCCACTTCTTCCACCGGGTCATACCAGCCCTTAAGGACGCGATTGACGTTGGGATCATCCCTCTTGATGACGTCCCATGTGAATTTGACCGCATGGGCGTCCAGAACCTCACCATTGTGGAACTCAATCCCCTCGCGGATCTTGAACTCCCACGTGGTGTCATCGATCGCTTCCCATGATTCAGCCACCCACGGGATGATGTTCATCTCATCGTCGCGCCGGAGCAAGGTGTCAAAGATGTTGCTTTGGATGTTGACCTCAACTCCTCCACCCCCACCCTGTGCGAGTGCGTCGAGATTCTGTGGATCGACACCGAGCGAAAGAACGATCTCCTCTTTAGCCGGTGCTGCGCTGGTGGGTTCCTCCTCCACTGCCGGTGCTTCGGTCGGCTCCTCGCCCACATCTGAAGGCTCGGTCGGCGCCGGGGTAGCAGGAGAGCAGGCGGCAAGAAGCAACACCAGAGCCAGAACTAAGTACAGCAGTTTAGAGAATTTCCTGATGCCCTTCATGTTCCCCTCCTCCTTTCATCGGTCGGTCGCGTTCTTCCCCCTGGGCGAGTGCTCCAGCTCATTGCCAGCTGCACCTTCCTTTCCTCGCACATCTCCGCCTCGTTCTTTCTGACTAGAGTGCAAACTCATTCATCAACCGAGCCGCGATCTTCGTGCCTCGGATAAAGGCCTCGGTTGAGATAAACTCGTCGGGGGCGTGAAGGTTCGAGTCGCGATCCCCCATCCAACCCCGGGCATCGGGAATCCCTAGTGCGGTCAGCGCGCCATTTCCCAAGAGGGGCAGGCACTCCGGGCCGTGTCGATCGAGTAGAGTGGGCCCTGTGGGTTTCTCCCTGCTTCCCCCGATGACAATCGGCTTAGAAGCGAAGAATTCTCGCGCTGCCGACTTCATCGCCTTCACTACATCGGCCTCCCGCCACGTTGGCTGAGGTTTCACTTCACGAAATGGGCTTGGGCGAGCGTCGGCGGGTAGGGAAACGACTTCGATGTCACCGAAGCCGTTTCGTTCCAGGTGGCTCGTTAGAAGGCCAAACAAACGTTGAGGGTCTTGATTGGGCAGCAGGCGGAAGTCCACTTTCGCCACCGCCTCGCTGGGCACGATCGTCTTGCTGCCCGGCCCTCCGTACCCCGAGTGAATCCCCGCAATCGTGCATGTCGGATCGTGGTAGCGCGCCCGGTGCACCTCTCCCCCCTCACGGCCCAACAGAAGCTCGTCCAGTCCGAAGTACTCCTGCGCTGCCCCCTCGTCGAACGGCAAGCTCGCGTATAACTCCACCTCCTCCTGACTCGCCGGCACCAGGTTGTCGTACCAGCCCTCAATCTGGATCCGCTCGTCCGGGTCCTTCAGCGTGCTCAGCGCCCATACCAGCCGCCACGCCGCATTCGGCACCAGCGACGCCTCCCCCGCCCAAATGTCCTTCTTCCCCGTCTTCACTCTGAGCTCGACGTAAATGATCTCGGCCTGCCCCCACATGAACATTCGCGGGTGCCCGGAGAAGCGGTCGCAGTTCCCGTCCAGCCCGTACATCCCGTCCGCATCCTCGAACAAGTCCAGGTGTTCCGCCACCCAGCCCCCAAACTGCGAGCTCCCGATCTCCTCCTCCCCCTCGAACACCATCACCAGATTCACCGGCAGCTCCCCCCGCACCGCCTGATACGCCTCCACCGCCTTCACCGTCTCGAACAGGCTGCCCTTGTCGTCCGTCGCCCCTCGGGCATAAATCTTCCCCTCCCGCACCTCCGCCGAGAACGGTTCGCTCGTCCACAGCTCCAGCGGCTCCGGCGGCTGCACGTCGTAGTGCCCGTAGCACACCAGCGTCTTCTCCGCTCCCCTCGGCCTCACTTGGCCCACCACGATCGGACCCGCCCCCTCCACCTCATGGACCTCGGTCTCGATCCCCGCCTCCACCATCAGATCCGCCAGCAGGTCGGCGCACGCCTCCAGCCCCACCTCCTGGGCCGAAATGCTCGGCTGCCTCAGGAACGTGCGCAGTTCCTCGACATATGCCTCGCTTTGGTCATCGATGTGCGCGTATACATCACCAAGCGTTCCGCTCACGAGTGCCCTGCCTCCGCCCCATCCGCGCGCAGCTCATGGACTGCCTCATGCAATAGATCGCTGGCCCGACGGTGATTGAACACTCCGCATCCACACAGGCGAGCCAGCTCCGCAGCGGCACTGTCGAGGGTCTCTTCACCGGCGTAAACCTCTTCGGCCAGCCTCTCGGCCAGCGCGGCCGGTACCAAGCCATGACCGCACATTGTAATGATGTTCAGGATCGGTTCAGACGGCCGGTACTTGCCCTGATCCCCCCAGATTCCGAGCGAATACTGAACAGTGTGAGGTGTCAGACCGACGTTTCTGCAACTCTGGCGTGTGCCCTCGAACAGCCCGGTTGCCGTGACCGAGATGCCTAGATCCGCGTCTTTGACATCCTTCAGCGCGGCCTCCTGCTGTTCTCGGCTGGTGAATACAGCGTGAACGCAGTTCCCATCTGTGATCGCGTTCGCCAGCTCCTCAACGTCGCTCGTGAAGCGGTTCCCTTTCTTCACAACCCCGAAATTGACCGGTTCGTATTCAAGGACAATATCGAGGAACTTTTTCAGTTTTCCGGCTGAGTTTTGGGCGTTGTAGCCGGGCGCGGGGAGCATCAGCAGCACGTAGTCGGTTCCCAAGCTCTCCTCATCCCCCTGTCGATGAAGTGTGTGGGTCATGCCGTACTTGCCTCCTCCGTTGTTCTTCCCAGCCCGACGTTAAGTTTGCCGTTCTTGGACAGAAGTTCGTTAACCCGTTCATGATGCCGTCCCAGGTGAGGCTCCTGCCCTTCCTCGTCCATTCGCAGGATGATCGAAACGACAAAGAGGGTGTCGACCTGGTCTGATAGCCGCTCCACTTCATCCAAGAACTCCCCGAGATCGTCAAACGGTATGGTTCCTGAGACGGGCGCATACAGGACGCGTTCATCGAGGACGTCTTCGCGCAGATCACCTGTCTCCGGGTCGCTCATCAACAGGGTCGTCGCGAAGTTGCTTTCGAATTTGCACCCGACCCTGGCCAAGGCTCGGGTGACCTTTTGAACCTCATGGAAGCTGGTGGCCGAGCGAGGCCGGCCCACCTCGACGCTGATCCGCGCCTGATCGCCCTTGATCCGGCCCACGACGTCGTTGGTCTTCATCTCCTCTTTCGTCCCTTTGCCGCCCTTTCCATCCGGGCTCGGCACCTTGTAGGGGGAGTTGAGATCGCTGAACGCGCTTCGAACACTGCGGGGCCAATCAAGCGGATTCTGGTAGATTGCATCTTCAGGGCACGCCCCACTGTAATAGCAAACACCGCATTCAACACATGTCTCTTCGTCGATAAATGTGATTCCCTTGTCCGTCAAAATGGCATCCACGGGGCAATAGGGGACGCATTCATGACAGTCTGTACACTGGTCGGACAGGATCTTCACTGGCTCATCGCTCCTTCGCTCTCTTCATGACTGTCGGGGCCCCCTCCGGCCGGTGCGCCTGCGCGCTGGGCGATCCTCTCCAGCACCGCCGCGGTGGAGATGATGCCCCGAAAGAAGCAATCCAGACGCAGATTTTCATTCGGCGCGTGGTTGGCGCTGTCGTGGTTCGCGTAAGGGACCCAGATGGACGGGAGATCCAGTACGGAGGTAAACAAATAATCCGGTACAGTCCCACCCTTGCAGAGCTCGATGACGGGTTCCTCAGAGAGGGCGTCCCTGATCGCCGAGATCACGGTTTGGGCCATCGGTTCATCCACGGAGGTCCTCGATGGAGGTACGACTCCCGTCGACCGAACACGTATGCTGGGGTCGTGGGACTGCACGTAATCTTCGATCAGGCGGAAAACTACTTCGGGATCCTGGTCCACGACCAGACGCACGTCCATCTTGGCGATCGCTCTGCTCGGAATGATGGTCTTGACACCATTGCCCGCGTGGCCGCTGTAAATTCCGGCGATGTTCATATTGGGACGGAACATCAATCTGAGTCCCAGCTCAGCGGGCTCGAGGTCTAGACCCGGTTCCAGCCCAAGTTCCTTTGAGACGGCGTTCGGGTCCACTTTTGTCGACTCCAGGATCTGAGCCTCAACTTCCTCAACTTCGCGCACGTCATCGTAGAAACCAGCAATCCTAACACGCCCATCCTCGTCCTGCATGGACGCCAGCAAGCTGACCAGGATCAGAGCAGGGTTTCCCACCACTCCACCGAATTGGCCCGAGTGAACGTCCCGGTTTGCACCTTGCTTCTCCAGTTCAATGTGAAGGATGCCGCGGCAGCCCAACGAAACGGTCGGTTTTCCACTGAGATCCATTGGACCATCCGAGCTGTAAACCACTTCAGCCGCCAACTCGGTTCGATGCGATTCGATGTATTCGCGCAGGTGAGGACTTGCGATCTCTTCCTCGCCCTCCAGCAGCATTTTGATGTTCACGAACGGAAGACGATCGATCTCCCGCAAAAATCGGACAGCCTGAAGGTGAGCGACGAACTGCCCCTTATTGTCCGCCGAGCCGCGCGCGAAAATACGTCCGTCGCGAATGGTCGGCTCATAGGGTGGTGAATCCCATAGTTCGAGCTCCCCCACAGGTTGGACATCGTAATGCCCATAGATGAGAACCGTCGGAGCGTCGGGATCCTGGATCAGCTCGCCAAAAACGACCGGCCATCCTCCGGTCGCGTGAATCTCGGCTGAAAGCCCCGATTCGGCCATCAAATGGCTGACCAGCTCGGCACATCGTTCCATACCTTCACCCGTACTGCTGACGCTCGGCTGCTTGAGGATTTCAAATAACGGACTGATTGATTGATCCTCTCGATCCTGAATGTGCTCTCTTAGTCTGTAGGCGACAGACATACGGGCTGTGATCCTCTTGGGTGGGGGTCCTACCAGGCAATCGCCGGACAGGAGTTCGCACGGCCGCGAACTTCCGTCCTGTTCCATGTGGCGCAGGGCGATTTCACGGACTTTAGCATGTGTACGGATGCTCGGTCAAGAATTCATTTCGCATTATGAAAATGATTTTCCATATTTTCCGGATATTGCGTGTACAATGGGCTGAATTTCACCCACGACAATCGCATGATCCGGAAACCACGTCCGTAATATGGGATTTGTACGAGTCACCCACGGGGACTTGTTGGGAGGGAGATCCCCATGTCGTCGACCAAAAACGACGATAACGTAGTCCAGTCGGTCGACAGGGCGTTGAGTATAGTCGAAACGCTGGCGCGCGAGAATCGCTCGCTGGCGCTATCGGAGTTGAGCGATCGGCTTGAGCTCCACCCGAGCACCGCGCATCGACTCTTGGCCTCCCTGGCAAGCAGGGGCTACGTCTTCAAAGACCCTGACACGAAGAAATACGGCTTGGGTTTGAAGATTCTCGAGATCAGCCAAGGGCTTGATCTAGTGTCCAATTTGCGCGCCGTCGGACGAGATGTGCTTCGCCAACTGGCGAAAGCGGCAGGAGAAACGGTCAACTTAATGGTCTTGGAGCGAGGCGAGGCCCTCATCGTCGATCGCTTCGAATCGGATCACATGTTGAAATATTCCGTTCCCATCGGCACCCGACTGCCGCTCCACTGCACCGCCTCGGGTAAGGCCCTTCTCGCCAATATGCGTCCGCCAGATGTGGAAGAGTTCATGAAAAGGGAGCTTCCGGCCCTCACGCCGAACACGATCGTGGATCGTTACCAGCTCCTGAAGGAACTTGAACACATCCGCAACCGGGGATATGCCATTGACAATGAAGAACGCGAGCTGGGCGTTCGCTGTGTTGCCGCTCCCGTCAGTGGAGACTCGGGCCAGTGCATTGGGGTCGTAAGCATCTCGGGGCCGACCAGCCGGATGACTCCGCAGCGATTAGGCGAGCTAGCAGACCTGGTGACGGAAAGCGCAGATGTGATGGGTAGCGCGCTGGGCAGTGGACCGGCCACCGAGCCATTGCACTCGGGATCGATCGACCCCAAGTCTACAGTGGAATAATCCCAAGTGGGCCTTCCGCAACATCTCAAGTTGGCAGAGGTGCCATTTCGAGAACTTCTGGAAGTTGAAAACGGACATTGAAGTCATCGCCAAATGACGGTCTTTTCTAGGGGTGAGCGTGTGGGACGACGCTATTACCCAGGCTGCCTTCATTAGCGAGATTGGAGCCGGCATTCGACAAGCTCGTCACGGGTGGCGATTTGTGCACGACCGCACGAGGATGATTTCGCCCTTGCGTCGTCCAATCCACAAGAGACCTTTCACGAGCTCCTAACTTGCTCGCCGATCAACCCGTCCGTTGCTTGGGAGAGTTAAAGGAGGTCATTCATCAAACTTGCCGAGAGGACCGAACTTTCCACGCCTCCCGCAGTAGCTCGCGCGCTCTCAAAAGCACGGCAGCAGGAGGAACAGGGCCAGTCCCTCATCTATCTCCTGCGCGGTGAACCGAACTTTCCAACACCCAAACATATCTGTCAAGCCGCTGCCGAAGCCCTCGATCAGGGGCTCACACACTACCCTCCTGTCCAAGGCGTACCGGAATTGCGCCGGGCCATCAGCCGCCGGATGAAGAACGATCACGGTCTGGCGTATGATCCGGCGGACGAAATCCTCATCACGACCGGCGCCACGATGGGCGTGTACGTGGCCGTGCTGTCCGTAGTCGATCCCGGCGATGAGGTCCTCATTTTCGATCCCGTATACGACCCCTACCCCACAGTTGTCCGCATGGCCGGGGGTGTGCCAGTTCGGCTCGAGGCTGTTGAACGCGACGGACACTTTTCTGTGTCCAGCCGCTCACTGAGGCGCGCGTTGACCCAGCGGACGAGCGCCATCATCATCAACAACCCCTGGAACCCAACCGGGACGGTCATGACGCTGGACGAGCTCATGGGGCTGGCCGAGCTCGCCGAAGAGCACGACCTTGTTCTCATCTCGGATGAGATTTATGAGAAGGTCACATATGACGACCGGGTTCATGTGCCCCTAGCAAGCGTTTCACCAGAGGCCCGCGATCGGACCATCACGCTCAACAGCTTTTCCAAGACATACGCGATGACCGGCTGGCGCCTCGGCTACAATCTGGCACCCCCTTCACTCACCGAGGCGATGCTGGCGATTTCATCCCAGATGAGCCGATCCGCAGCGACGTTCATCCAAGCGGCTGGCGTCGCTGCACTTGACGGCTCTCAGCAGGAAGTGGGAAAGATGGTAACCGACTACCAAAGTCGTCGCCGACTCGTCTCGGAATCCTTCCGGGACGCGGGACTGACCGGGTTCTCACCCCCGGAAGGAACTTTCTTCGCGTTCGTCGATGTCCGACCTTATGGCATGTCCTCCGACGAAATGACGGAGCACCTCATGCAAACCGCGGGCGTCGTCACGCTGCCCGGAAGCGCGTACGGTTCCGCCGGTGAGGGGTTCATCCGATTGTCCTTTGCGTATTCGGAGGAAACCGTGAGAGAGGGCATCACGCGAATTGCTACTGCATTAGCAAGATTGACCGAATGAGCTCCACCGACTTTCGGCCCCATCCTCCAGATTCTCTTCGGATGAGGGCGATCACATGACCAAGGAGGAGATTGATATCCGGGTCAGGGTTGCCGACGATTCTAACTGCCTCAAGGTTGAACCTGCACGCCTTCTTCCGGGAGTCTTGGGGACGCTCCTGGGGATTGACCCGTGCTGCACCGAAGCCAAACAGCCGTGTCGGGCGGTTCCTCAATTGGGTCAGGTCGGGATCGTCCAGCCCTTCGCTTGACGGCGGAGGCGCTGAGCAACCGTGTCCGGCACATCATGGGTCCGCGCCATTCGGCCCAGTACCCTGACGAAGATCTAGCCTCGCCCAGGTTTGTTTTACCGGCGATCATCACCGCACCGCCGCTGAGCGGCGGCGCGATCCTCGATCTGAGCGCCCACTGCTGCAGGACAGGAACGGGATCGCGCTTCATTCTGTATGGGGTTGGGGCTGGGGTCAAGTCTCCCAGCTACAAGCCGGCGGACCCACCCCGGCGTTGTTCGAGTTCCGACACATCTCGGGATGTCTTCGTTCCGGCAACGCGCTCGCTTCGATTGGGCGATCATATCTGAGCCGTCTGGGAACAATGGCATCAAGAT
>CAZFCJ010000020.1:0-42807 GCA_964517315.1 uncultured Anaerolineaceae bacterium
ATCGGGGAACTGCACCGCCTGGGGATCGAGACGGCCATGATCACCGGCGACTATCGCCGCTCCGCCGAGGCCATCGCCGCGGAAGGCGGAATCGACCACGTGCTGGCGGAGGTGCTGCCTGACGGCAAAGTAGCCGAGGTGCAGGCACTGCAGCGTGTATACGGCGCGGTCGCTTTCGTCGGCGACGGCATCAATGACGCGCCGGCCCTGACCCAGGCCAACGTGGGCATCGCCATCGGCACCGGCACCGACATCGCCATCGAGGCCAGCGATATCACGCTGGTGCGGGGCGAATTGACCGGTGTGGTCGAGGCGGTCAATCTGAGCCGCGCCACGTTCCAGAAGATCCGCCAGAATCTTTTCTGGGCCTTCTTCTACAACGTCGCCATGATCCCACTGGCGGTCATTGGCTGGATGCATCCCGTGCTGGCCGAAATCGCGATGGCGACCAGTTCGATAACCGTGGTTGGCAACGCCAACCGGCTGCGGGCTGTGGAAATCCGACCCGCGTACAAGCTGGCCGAGCCAGCGGGCGAACCGGCAACGGCGGTGCCTGCCCGTGTGGCCGCCTGAGGAGGCTGTAATGGCCGCAAGAAAAGTCTCGTTCGTCGCCGCGTTCAAGGCGCTTGTACTCGCTATGTCCGTCACCTACGTCCTGTGCATCATCGGTGACGTGGTCTTCGGCTGGACCATGTATCAGGTCTGGGCGCCGCTGCTGCCTGGCTTCACCTGGCCGCTGACCATGGGCGGTTTCTTCCTGGGACTACTGTGGTTGGTCGTGTATGCCCTGTACGCGGGCGTCGTACTGGTCCTTCCATACAACTATCTGCTCGAAGAACGGACGCAAACCGCAGTTTGATGGCTGGTGGGGCCTGAACGGACGGAAGACCAATCGTTCTGGCTTAGGATCCCACCTTGGGCTCACACGCATAACGTGAAAAAGCCCCTGCCGCATCGGCAGGGGCTTTTCGATTGAACGGACGGGCACACATAGCAATCGTTAGAGCTGGTGAGCTCGGTACTGGTGCCGGCCGTCGTTCCCGACCCCGGCCACGGCTTGGGTGAGGTCGGTCGCGCTGACGAGCTGGGGATTGTGCTCGATGAGCGCCAGACCGGCCGTGGGATCGACGGACGCGGCGACCACGCCGTACAAGTGGACCAACGCGTTCTCGACTCTTCAGGCGCAGTTTCCGCAGCCAAGGCCTTGGACCTGCAGTCGGGTTCGTGTGAGCGTTGCCAACTCCTGTTTGCTGGGGACCTTGCCAACTGTTTCGACGTGACAGTGCGTGTTGTCTTGCTTGCTTGCTCCTTCCCATGAAGCGCACGGCTACGCTCCGGCGTGGTGGTGGTCGCTAGGCGAATTTGAATTCAGTCGAGTGTACTGCTGCGGTGCTTCCACGAACGCGGCTCGGCAACCGGGAGCACAAAAGTAGTATGTTTCGCCCTTGTACTCGGCCGTCCACTCCGCCTTGTTCTCATCAACCTGCATGCCGCAAACTGGGTCGACTGCCATCGAAAACTCCTTTCATGAGTTGGAACGCCGGAGCGCCAAGCGTGGCCCGACGCGCCAGCTTACTGTTGTTGAACATACTCTAGCGGCTGGTCGGCGGCGGAGGGAGAGCGAGTTGGCCCATCCACGAACAGGCTGAATGGCCCATGCGGTGGGGGAGTGCCGTCAAGTGATCGGTTAGGTTGGAGCTGGTGTCTGGTCGTGTGGCGGAAACTCAGTTTGTTGCCACGCTGCTTGATTAAGTACAGATTCACATTTGCCGCCCCGTCCCCGTCGACCGCTGTCGGCGAGGGATTGCTGGGCGAGTTCGTCGACTCCGGGCTGCAGTCTTGGAGTCCTAGGTGCAGTCGCCCAGATCGTGTAAGATAGGCGAGAGTAGGATCAACGATGAAAATGAGGCTCCAAACAACCGAACATTCTCAGGCCGCCCTTAAAAGCCCAGCCTGATGATCTAAGGCCCTGCTTTCAGGATTACCACTTCTATGATGACGATTCTGTCAAGTCCAAGGGACCTGGCGTACTGAACCCTCGGGTCTGCTTCGTCGCCCGCTCCATTTCCCCTTCTGCTGTTTTTCCCTCAGTTCAACCTGAGTCCTAATCCGAGCAAGTTTCGGATAGAAGGCTGCTCTTTTTCTTCAGGATTGCTTTTCACCTTGAACTAACTTCTATCCGTGCCGGATCCGGTACACCGGTCACCGTATGCTGCCTTCGCCACAAGGCGATGGGGGAGGGGAGGTGTGAGCGGAGCCCTCTTCATCATCGGTTTCCCGTCGGAAACCCGTTGTAACCACGCCCGCTCACACCATGCAGCCTGCCATCCGACCAGCTTGAGATTGGCGTCAGATCATACGGCAACCGCCTTCAGCGCCGCTCCTTCCGGGATCTCGCCTGACTCCATGTAACGCCAGAGGGCGACGAGCAGCTTGCGTGCGAGCGCCACGATGCCGATCTCCCTGGCACAGCCCGCCAGGGCAGGTGTGCGCACCCGTCGCCCCCTCTTGCCGAATCTCTGCTGATACCAGCGACTCCCACGGAGTGCGGGGACAATTGTGAGCTCACTGTCGCGCTGGTGGATCAGCCACTGCCAGGCGAACTCGACCGCCAGGGATCGCAGGCGGGCGTTGCCGCACTTGCTCAGCCCTCTTTCCCGGTACGTGCCCCCGCTCTGGTAGGGGACCGGTTCCAGCCCGACGATGGCGCCGATTTCCTTACCGTTTTGGAACTCGCGCCAGGAGTAGAGCTCCATGACGAACGGCCAGGCGGTCTGGATGTGGATGCTCTTGAGGCGCATCAGATCGCGGACCATGGTGATGCTTGGGTGCTGGGAGCTGCGCAGGGTCTGTCGCTGCTCCTGCTCGATGGCCTTGACCTGCTGTTCGACCAACTGCAGACGGTCGTGCTCCCGCAGAAGGCGACGTGCCAGGCCCGACGCAAGAGGGGAGCCATCCCAGGTCCGCACCTTTTCGAGCTGGCCGGGAAAATCGCCGTTGACCGGCAGACTGACACCCTGGGTGGCCAGCAGTCCCTTAATGCGGTTGATGTGCCGGTTGCGCTCGGTGGAGAGGGCCCAGCGGTCCCGATGGAGCTGCCGCCGGTCCTCCACCCCCGGATCGGGCACCCGCACGATGCTCCACACCTGCGGCGCGACTGCGCTGGACATCCTGATCGCCGGCGTGAAAGCGGATGAGCACCCGGCGCCGCTTCTTTCTGGCCTCCAGACTGCCGGCGTCGACGACGACGCTGTGGACGCCGATGTGGATGAGGTAGCGATGGAGCCAGAATCCCTCTCGACCGGCTTCGTAGCAGCTGAACACCCGGGCGTCCTCGGGCAGGTGAAAGCGCCCTTTGGCGGAGCGGATCTCCCGAACACCGATCCTCGAAGCTCACATGCTCAACATAACGGTGGCGAACTTTCTCGCCCGTAGGGCACGGTTGGCCACCCCTGCGTCAATCTGGCCGCGACGACGGGCCGCCTGACCCGGCGCGCCGCGTACTCAACCGCAGCTCGAGGCAAATGGATTCGTTTCGCGAGCGATCAAATAGGCCCGCTCGTACTCGCACCGTCAATAGCATTGACGTAAGCTCGGGCGCCCGTGCGAATCGGGCAGGCGCTTCCGGTAGCTGCGCGTCAGCATAAGGCTCCTATGGCCGTGGCGATTACTGACACTCTATGCAGTTTCCCTATGCGCGGTAAGTGCAGGCTGTCATCTGCTGCGGGTGACAATCGGCACGGCCCTGTGTTTGCAGCTCCTCCGCGGTCAGGCGTCCGCTCGCGGCGACCACCGGCAACTAGGTACTGTGAGCTGGCGTCCCATTAGGGTCACCGCGGGAGGGGCGCGGCCGACTCACGGATTCGGCCTGCACACAGGCTCTCTCGGCGCGCCATTTATATCGGGCCTTCTGTCACCCAGGACATGGGCCATATGTCACTGGAAACGAACGACAACGCGGGTCTATGATTGAAGCAGAAGGGCGCATGCAGCCCCAATCGGGTAGGAGGCTCCACGACCATGATAATCGTCATTGATCATGACGCCTGCAAACACGGTGGAGCGTTTGCCGACCGCTGCCTGATGGCGACTTTGCTCCACCCTCTCGGCCACGAGCGCTCCTGTCTGGCCGAAGTCGTTGACGACGGCCGCCCAGAGCTCACGGTGACGCTTCGCTTTGACGGTGAGGAGCACAGGCTCGTCCTGAAGGACCCGCAGGAAGTGCGAGCCGTCGCCCTGGAAGGCTGGACCGCCTTCGTACGGCAGGCCGCATAGCCCACAGGCCGTGCAGCGTGGGTTACCTCGGTTCGACCGAACCAGGCTCAGCGCCGCCTGTTTGTTGTCTACCGGCGCGCCTGGCAGGGACACAACGGGTCACAATCTGAGGCCTCGCCCGGGGCGGCGAAGGCGCGCGCCCACGAGTCGCCGCCAGGATACGAATCCAGACCGGGACAAGGTCAAGCATCCTCGTTTCACGCCCGCCCCCCTCTGTCAGATCGCGACATCGGCCCACCCCGAGCTGGCCACCGACAACTTCCACCGGATCATGCCCTCTTGTTAGGTAAATCCCCGCCGGCATGACCCGCGGCCTAATGCCAACGGTAGGTGCGCCTGCGCAGCCGAATCAACGCATGATGGAGCTCTTCGAAGACCAGCTCGATCATCAATCTTAGGATGCCCAGCGGCCGAAAAGGGAAACGCCGGCGGCCCCAACTGATGAACTCCGACTGGTCGTAAAGCCGCGCGTTGCCCATGGTCCGGGATCGATGCCGAATCCCGTCTTGCAGGCGGGCTTTCTCCGCCTCCGGCAGAGGGTCGGAATCATCAAGGAGCCGGCATCATCGAGCGGGCCTGTTCGATCAAGCTCAGCCTGCGCTCGGCGGCGCGCATCGGGCATCCAAGCCGCGGGGCCATCTGGCTTGAGCTAAACGGCGAGCGGCGCCAAGAGGGAGATCTGGCGCAGCATACCTGGAAGGTGCCCGAGACGATCGCGCACCTGAGCAGCCTGATTGCGTTGCAGCCCGGCGACCTGCTGATGACCGGGACGCCCAAGGGGGTCGGCCCGATCCAGCCGGCGGGTTGCGTGGAAGGGCACATCGACGGGGTCGGTGACTTGTCGGTCACGTACAAGCCGGCATCGGCAGGAGCTGTGTGAGGGGGAGGTCAGGTTGAGAAGAGCCTGCGTGGTGGCGGAAGCTGGTAATTAATGGCCGCCGCTAGTTCCACAAAGGATACACACAAAAAACCGCCGTCAGCGACGGCGGTCTCTTCTGCCCTCCCTCAGCTGAGCGCGCGGGGACTCGAGCACACGACCTCGTGGATGTGAAGTCTGATCATCGAAAAGACGACCGCGGAGTTCACGGCTCCCGTCTTGCAAGTATCCGTCAGGTCTACTTGCCCCGTGAAATGGGAGGTCTACGGCGGTCCGATTCTGCCTCCGAAATCCCACCACGCCGATGCTAAGCGCTTACATGGCGCTGTGCGTCATAGCGCGACGTCGATAAGCTCCTCCTCCCCCATGATCTCCGGAAGGATTTGGAAGGTGAGCCAGCCACAGCCACGGCCAGCCGCGCGTGGCCAGGGGCGTTGAGCCGTCCATCCACCTCACTCCACGACCATCGTCCCGGTCATACCTGCCTCAGCGTGGCCTGGCACGGTGCAATCCAGTTTGAACACACCCTCCTGATCGGGCACCAAGCCGCCCACTACGGTTTCTCCGGGCTGGGCATGGAGATGAAAAGCAAAGGCAGCGATTTCAAGGTCGTGCTCGATCTTGCCCTCATTCACCAAGACGATGTTGATGGGCTCGCCGAGCTTCACCGTCACAGATGCGGGCGTATACGAGAATTCGGTGGCCACAATGGTGATCTCAGGCGCGCCCTCGAGCGGCCCGGCTGCCCGTTCGTGGTGGTCTCCCACATGTCCATGGTGGTCGTCTGCCTCTTCGTGGTGCTCGGCCATCTCCTCATGGTGCTCGTGAGCGTCTCCCTCCACCTTGCTGGCTTGACGTACATCTTGGTTGGTCTGCTGCGTCTGGATGCTATCTGGTGCTTGAGCGGGCTCGGTCGTCGTGGTTCCGCCGGCGCACGCCGCCAGAACCAAGGCAACCGTCAGTGCCAATGCAAATAATGATCTTTGCCCCATGATGTTGACCTCCTACTTGGGATGGTGTGACATCCTTGGGACCACTCTAGCTCAAGGGCAGACGTGACGTTAGGGTCAGTTGTCACGTCGCCACAGTGACGATCGACCAAGCCTGGAACGCGAGTCTCCCGGAGCCGGCGGACCTCGGCAGACTTATCCATAAGCAGGAACGCTTAGGCCAGGTCTTGTTTGATCAGCTCGTACTGCTCGCGGCTGACCTCAGCCCTCCGCGTAGCGCTGATCCAGGATATGACACGGAGTGGGCCTGGCCTGCGCCTGAGGCTGCTCAGGGCCTGTGCTGGGGAACAGCGCACGAACGCCCCAGACCACCAGGGTGATCAGCCCCACCCGGAAGGCGATAGCCAGGACAAGTCCAACCGCTACAATCGACGGGGATCGCTCGTTCGTGGACTCCATTTTCCGGTTCGGAACGTCCGGTCTCCCGGTTAGCGTCCGCAGCCTCGGGTCATGGGGCTCAGGCGGCATTTCCAGGCTGTAACATGGCACAGCCCGAATGCGTCGGTCTAAGAACCCGTCGCCCGCCTCGGTGGATTCGCTCAACGGCCCCTAATGTGTTTGCCAGTGCCGCAACGTCGATTGTCCTAGCCTATTTGTGACTTCTGTCACTTCAGAAGCCGTTCACCAAACGCTACACTGGAGTCACTGTATGCGGTCGAGGTTTTCGGCGAATGACGCGGTGGAGAAGAGGAATGGGGTTTCAAGGGTACAAGATACCCTCCGGGTCCTGCTCGAGCCGAACATGTTATAGACTGGAGGCGGCGAGATGCCAGAATTGAGTTCGCACAACCCGTTGATCACTATCCTGGCTTTGGTCACAGCAGCCGGCGTGGCAGGCGCGGTATACCTCGTGTCCATTGCCCGAGGCAAGGAGACCCCCGAACTTCGAAAGCAGTACGGCGCCTTGTTCTTCGCCATCGGCCTTTTCGCGCTGGGTGGTTTTGTCCAGCTGATTTGGTCCGATTGGGCTGGTTTCCCGGCAGGGCATTACACGGAGTTATTCGGGACGACGACCGGCCTGTTCTCGTTCGTCCTGATCCTGGCTGGCTTCTTCCTGTATAGCGGCTTCGATCTAAAGGGGCTGGCGTGGCCATCCGCCCTGATCGGGTTCTACATTCTGCAAGGAGCTCGGGCCGTGCTGGACTTCCAGCTTACGCGGAATCCGCAGGTGACTTTCCTGCTGTGGATGGCTGCCGGACTGGCGAGCATTGGTATGCTTCCCTTTGCCTACGCCTCAAGCACGACCCGCCGCAACCTGGCGTATGCCGGTTCCCTCGTGTTGGGGTTGATGGCCTTGGCGGCCTCCGTCACCGGCGTGGGCGGGTTCTACGGACATATCGCTGCGGTCATCCAGCAGCAATAGGCCAAGTGCTGCTGGCGGCGCGATGCAGGGGATGGTTTACGCCATCCCCTGCGTTTTCCCGCGAGGTCCCTTCAACCTTCATCGTCGCCTGTCCTTGTAATTGAGCAATGCCCAACGCCACGTATCAACCCACCCTCGTAAATAGTTCTCTGCATATCTCCGACAATCTGAAGATCTGCCCTTGCTTGGACTAGGCCCCCCTCAGTCCGTTCGCTGGCGACCCGTGCGGGTCGTGACCGCAGGCAACCCTGGCGCCTGGTTGTGCTGACTTTTGAGAGCTGACTCGTTTCGGCTGCCCGGGGGGGCCAGAAGGTTAGCTTGATGAGGATCGTTACCGATCATGAGGCCTGCGGGCACGGCGAGGTTGAAGGCCGACCGGAGGCCTGGACGGTATTGGCACGGGAAGGCCGCGTTCGAAATCGCCAGCCAGCGGCCCTCGATGGGCTCGACCATATTGCCCAGCCACTCCCTGGCATCGTGACGCGAGCCAGGGCGCGCCTGGATCGCCCCCGAATCACCACCGCCTCGAGCAGCCGCCGGCCGGCGCGGCCCAAGGTAATCGCCATCCATGCCAATACGACGATTGCTAGTCCATTCGCGACCGGATCGCTCCCCATAGGCCTCGAGCAGCGGGGGCAGATCCTGACTGCTCACCTTCTGACAATGAGGACATGTAGGTGAGTAGAAGTATACTGCCCGCACGAGCGGCTCCTCGGCGTGGGCGAGGCGGTTCCGGCTTGACAGCGCGCCGACGAGGGCGAGCAGAGCAATCGAAACGCTTCTCATGAAATCTCCCTGTGGGAGCATCGACATCGGTTCCGGGGGCGACTGGGGTCTAGCTCAATCCCACGTCCAAGTAGAGCATCACCATGGCACCGATCAGTGTGCCAAGCGTCGCCACGCGCGCATAGCCTGAGTTGTGCGTTTCGGGCACGATTTCATTGCTGATGATGTACAGCATGGCCCCAGCTGCGAACCCCATTGCGTAGGGAAGGGCTGGCCGTGCTACCTGGACAGCCCAGGCTCCAAGCAGGGCCAGAGGGATCTCAATCAGGCCGGACCTCAGCGCCACCAGACTGGCATAGAAGGATGTGCCCATGCCGGCGTTCATGGCCGACACGGCCACAGCGAGACCTTCAGGGATGTTCTGAATGCCGATGGCGATCATGAGCGTCACGGCGTTGGCTACGTCCCCTGAGCCAAAGCCGACCCCCACAGCCAGCCCCTCGGGCATGTTATGCAGCGTAATGGCCAGGATGAAAAGCCATACAGCCTGCAGCCGTGCTGTGCCTATGCCCTCTCGTCCCTTCTGCAGGTGGAGGTGGGGGATGAACCGGTTCGCCATCTCCATCGCAGCGGTGCCCAGGACCATACCGACGATCACCGGGATCACGCCTCCCAGCTCGATCCCGGGCAGGATCAAGCTGGTGAAGCTGGCTGTCAGCATGACCCCTGCAGCGAATCCGAGCGCGCCGTTCAGGAACCGGCGCGAAGGGCCCCTCCAGAAGAAGATCAAGCCCGCGCCGAGCATGTTCAAGGAGGCAATCACCAAACCGCCGGCCAGACCCTGGATCACCGGGTTCGGGCCTGCCAAAGTAACGAAACTTTCCTGCAACCATATGCCGTCCATCTCAGGGCATCACGCTTGATAGTCGGTGACTCGGATCCTGACCGACCGGCTAGGGTTCGAGCTGCGTCGTGGTAGTTTGGGCTTTACCCGCAAGGACAGGTGAATGGTCCAAAGCCTACAAGGCATAAGCGCGCCAACGTGGGCTCAGCACTGAGGGGAGACTCGAACGCTCACCTGTCTTTGGAGCCGCATCGGACATTGCGTCTCTGTCCATCACAGGAATACATAACATTGTTGCCAGCCGCCGCAAACTCACATTAGGCATGGTCTTCAGATACCCCCCCATGCCCGTCGAAATCGTCGCCGCGGGCTGACGAATCTGCCAAGTGCAGCCCGCACAAGTAGCTGCCACTTGGCTAGAGGTTCAGACCGTGGTCGTGATTCCAGCAGCTTTCCAATGCCATTCATCTACAAGCATGCGGAAGATGTCCGACTCGGTGATGATGCCGGTCAGCTTCTCTCCCGAGAAGACTGGCAGCCCCCCGATCTTGTCGTCTAGCATCAACTTGCCTACCTCTCTGACCGTCGTGT
This sequence comes from uncultured Anaerolineaceae bacterium, assembly GCA_964517315.1. Taxonomy (GTDB): domain Bacteria; phylum Chloroflexota; class Anaerolineae; order Anaerolineales; family E44-bin32; genus DASWJQ01. The sequence goes on from CAZFCJ010000020.1 coordinate 9,687, forward strand.
CCGGCCGGGCGCTGATTACCGGATGACTCATAATTCTGTCGACAGTCAGCTTGCTTATCAGGTAGTTGAGCTCCCACACACTCAGGGAGGTGGCATCGGAGGGTGCCGCTCCCCTGACGTCCCCCAGTGTGACAATTCCTACCAGCCTATCGCCGGCCATCACCGGCAGTCGCCGGATCTCATGGTCGATCCTGAGTTTGTGTGCTTCCTTGACAGAAGTGTTCCATGGGATGGTAATCGGATTGGGGGTCATCCAATCTTGGACGAGATCCTTCTTGTACATCATCATCCTCCACTTGGCTGGAACCGCATTTCGGAGAGCGCGATCGCAAGCACACCTGTTTCAGGTTTTCGCTTGGCAGAGAAGCCTCCGTAATCCACCCCTTCCATTCCATAAGCGGGACGGCATTCCGGCCACTGAGCATCTCCACATGGCCAGGCTTGCCCGGTTCTAAGCCACAGTCGAATGAGGGGGCTTTCGCGCCCGGGAGGGCACGATCAACATGGACGCAACTCCGCTGCGTAGAACTTTCTCTATGACCCTGCCGTAGAAAACGCGCCTCAGGCAGCTTCGGCCGTAGGTCGCCATGGCAATCAAATCCACATCGTGACTTGTGGACCAATTGATGATCGCGGCAGATGGAGATCCATGGCAGACAGCGATCCGGATGTCCACATCCGGCCGCTGGATGTGTTCGGCCGTTTTTTCGAGGTACATGCGCGCCTGGTCCATGGAGACCTTTTTGTGATCTCGATCCGCTCGTAATCCGAGCTGTCGCTGCTCCCTATCCTCACCCGCGGAAACGCCCGTCGCGCGAAGCAGCGTGACCTTGTCCCCCATCCCTGCGGCCGCGTCTATCCCGGGAAGAAGCGCTCTCCTGGCACGCTCGGAACCGTCCAAGGGAATCAGAAACTCCCGGTACGGCCCACGCGAACGCACGACCAACACCGGGACAGTGGCCAGGCGCAAGACCTTCTTGGTGATGTTCCCCATAAGCCAACGGCTGAAGCCGGCGCGCCCGTGCGTTGACATGACGATCAGATCAATCACCTGTCGCGCCGCGAACCCAGCAATTACCTTGCCTGGATCCCCCCCAATCGACTCGATCCTGACGGGGACCGCCTCCCTGGAGATCCTCCGGCGCACTTGGTCGAGATATCGAAGTGTCGCCTCATGTCCCTGACTATCGACCTCATGGGACCACAATTCCTTGGAGCAGATATTGCCTCGCGAGGGCTGCGAAACCGTTGCTGGGATCGGCACACGGACAACCAGCAGTTGGCCGTTCGACTTGCGAGCGAGTTCGAGAGCAGGGTCTAAGGCCCGTTCTGCCAGAGCTGAGCCGTCCAGAGCCACCAGGATGCATTTGAACACGTCATCCTCACCGCTTGGTCCGATTCTAAACGCCTCTTTATGATGAGAGCTTGTTACAAGCTGGCCCAGTGATTAACGTCATGCGTGCGACGTGAGGAACGACCCTACCTGCGCCCGCACCTTGCTCGGGGATCCGTCGGATATGCGCCAGACCGAATTTCCAACCTACGGCTTCCGCTATGGTTGGCGGAAGCGCTGGCGGCTAAGGAGCTGGGGAACGAGGACAGCCCGCCATTGACTGGGCAAGCCAACACCGGCCACGATCTCATGAAGGGTCAACCGAGGGAAGTGGACCAGAGGGTCCAGGTCCTCCCCCTAAGCATTGCTCTCGCGAGATGGCATCCTCCAGATACCGCAGTTCGCCGACAGAATCTATAATGCGCATCCGGCAACTGCGGACCTACTTGCCACGTGAGGGACAAAGGCATTCTTCGAGTTAACGACCACGAAGACGTCCGGCATGGGCTTGAGCGTTCGCCGAAGCCCACCGAAGCTAGTTCGCCCTCGACTTCGTCGGCACCACCCACCAGCTGGTCCGGCCTGCTCTGGATGGCCATCCCGCTTCCACTTTGACAGACCTGCGTTTGCAGGCGGGAAGCAGCATCCGCGTCTCCTGGCAGCTTCCGAACACGAGGGTGGTCGTGCTGACGCCTTGCGACGACCACATGTGAACCTGTTCCCCGCCATTTGCGCCGGCGAGTAACCATCCCTGGTGCGGTCTGGCGTGGGGGATGTGGGGTCCGGGCCCCTGCTCCTACCGGCTGAGATGCCGAATCTCTTCTCCCCGCAGCGATGTACCGAAGAACAGTGCCCCAATCAGGCAGATATCGAGCAATCCCGCCAAGAGCGGGGCGATGCCGACTATGACCAGGACCACGCCAACTGTGCCCTGAACGATCCACAGGCCGATGGCGATCAGCACTGATCCTATTAGAACTCGCAATAACCTTCCGACCGGACTGGACAAGAACTGCGGAGCCGTCATTGAAATCCTCCTCGCGCGCAGGTCCCCACGCCCCCGAATTCGGGCCGGGGCCAACCCCAATGCCGTTTGGCTTACCTGGGGATGGAACTGTCGTCGACGGCATTAAACTCCCCTCCTCGGACCTGGTGTAGTGACATCCATCACCCATGAACGGTACCATTCGATCCATCTCCAGAGAGGCGTTCGGTTGACCGCGTTCGTCACTGCAGACAGGAGACTTATCAGCTGATTTCGTGACAGTTTGCACCGTTCGATCCATTTCGCCTCCAGGTAGGCTGGTTGTGGGGAACATGAGTGATCTGGACGTCAGTGGTAGCCGTGTCTGCGTAAGTCCCGGCACGGGATGCCTTCCGGGTTCATCGCCGAACCGGATCGGGCAGCGATGCGACCCGAAGGCGAGAACAACATGAAGCTGCTGATCGATCACATGTACTGCAAGCACGGTGGTGCATTCTTCTACATGTGCTTATTGAAAACGATGCTGTATCCGCTCGGGCATGGGCGCAGCTGTCCAGCGGACGTCGAGGATGATAGTCAGGAAGAGTTGACCGTAACTTCGCGTGACGAAGGTGGCGAAAGGACGTTGGTGATCGCAGGCGAGGAGGCGATTCGAGCAGCCGCGTTTGAGGGCTGGGTAGCCTTCGAGCGGGAAAAGGCGGACAGCTAGCGCTTACGTCGTCGGGGCCGAAGGTCGCACGCGAGGGCAGGCTGGCGAGGAAACCGCGCGCCAGCACGCGGGTTGGCCTTTTTAGTCTGAACCAGTGCTGGCCGTTGGAAGGTGGTCCGATCGGGAGGGCAGTTCTGAGGCCAAGTCCGAGATAGTCTGGATCAGCAATGTGGAGTTTACATCCTTGAGTATGTAGTGATTAGCGCCGGCATTGAACAGGGCGGCGCGTTCGTTTTCATCCACATACGTCGACAATACGATAATCCCGATCCCCCGTTCGGCGAGGTGATGTAATAGCGGGGTCTTTTGATGCTCATGCTTCAGCGCGGCTCGTGAATCGAGCAAGGCTACGTCTGGTCTAAAGCTTTCCATCGCCTGTAACGCTTCTTGAGGGTCACCGGTGGCTGCGATAACTTGCATCGATTTGGCTTCCCGCAGGCGAGCGGCGAGGGCCAGCCGTACCTTGGGATGGGTCTCGATAATGAGGACATGAACAAGCTTCATGGAATTTGCCCTCATGCCTTGGGAACCCGGAAGTGAGAGGCAAGGGAGCGTCTCTACGGGAACTGTGCCTACTGTACTGCGGGACAGGAATAAACCTGCAGTGTGGAATATCGCTCATCCGGCTGACGATCGTCCTATAGCACGGAACTTGAACCGGCTGCCGTAGGGTTCAGTGGCGCCAGAGGCTGGGTTGGATCCGGCAGCCCCGCGGGGGATTTTAGCTGCGAGGAATGTGGAGTTCGAGGGTCGTTCCCTCTCCCGGAGCAGAGTGGACCTTGAAAATGCCCCCGAGTTCTTCCGCCCGGGCCTGCATGTTGGCCAATCCATGGCCTACGGACTGATCCTGCTTCTCGGGATCGAACCCTCTTCCGTCGTCCTGGAGCCTTAGATGAATTCGATCCCCGTTTGCCCCGAGCTCCAACTCGACTTTGGAGGCCTGGGCATGGCGGGCGATGTTAGCCAGGCCTTCTTGGGCGGTGAAGAAGATGGCTCGGCTGATGCCGGCCGGCAAGTCCCGGGCCACTTCCTCGTCCACATGCACGTCGATCCCCACCAACGTGTTGGCCTGGAACTCGCGCACCAGACCGGCCAGTCCTTGGACTAGATTCCCTTCAAAGCGCCGCGGTCGCAGGTCGAGTATGAAGTTTCGGATGTCGCGGATCGCTCCGTTTAGTCCTTCGATCGCGTCACGAAGCAGTTCGCTGGCCTTTTGTGGGTCCTTGGCGGTCAGCTGCTGAACGGTTTCTAGCGTCAAACCGACGGCATATATAGATTGAATCACACCGTCATGAAGGTCCATCCCAATGCGGGCCCGCTCCTCAAGGATCGCCAGGCGGCCAATCTCGTCGTAGAGACGTGCGTTCTCGATGGCGGTGCCCATCAAGTGGCCGATGGCCTCGAGCAAAGCTAAATCCCGCTCATTGAATTCGCGTGGGTTCTTGTCGGCCAGGTTCAGCGTGCCGAGCACGTCCCCCTTGGCCTTCAACGGCACACATACGACGGAGCGGAAGCCGGCGCGTACAACCTCGGCGCGCGAGTAACGAGGCTCCTGGGAGAGATCCCTGGTGGCGATGATCTCGCCTGTCTCCGCTGCCCGGCCGGGAAAGCCAACCCCTATTGGGAAACGGCCGATCGTATGAAACGCTTCGGCCGACTCTCCGCGGTGAAGGCGAAGCACGAGTTCGCTGCTGCCGGCCTCCAGGAGAAAGACCTCCCCAGCCTGGGCCCCGGTCAGTTCCAGCACCTCATCGAGGACCTGCGAGATTACCTGGTCAAGATCGGTGTAAGTTCCCGTGGCTTGTGACACCCGATAAAGGGTCCGCAGCTCCCGGTTGCGAGCGGCAAGCGCCTTGGTTCGTTCCTGGCTGCCCAGGAACAGGCGGGCGTTCTCGATCGCGGCCGCGGCGTGGGCCGAGAAGGTCTCAATAAGTTCTTCGTCTTGGGGTGTGAATTCCGGCTCACCGATCTTATCGGTGAGATAAAGATTCCCTACCACGCGATCTCCGGCCACGATGGGACAGCCGAGGAATGACATCATGGGAGGGTGCTCGGGGGGAAAGCCCACCGACCTGGGATCCTTACGCAAATTGGCAAGGCGGATGGGGCCATCGCTTTCGAGCACAGCGCTCAACAAGCCTCGACCCTCAGGAAAGTGGCCAATACGTCTGGCTTGCTCTTCGCTCATCCCTGAGAATATGAAGGTCTTGAGTTCCTTCTTGTGGTCGAACACGCCCAGTGCGGCGAAGCGGGCAGCGAGCAGCTCGCGGGCCGAGTTGACAATTTGCTGCAGCGTGCTGTCTAGGTCCAGGTTGCGGCTGATCGCCAGAGCAGCCCGATTGAGCGCCTCCAGGGTTTCTGCGGTAACGCCCGTGGACAGCCGCGGCTCAGTCATCTCCCAGCAGTTCGCCGAGGTTGTGGCGCACCGCGTAGGCCGCGGCTTCCGCCCGGTTGGAGAGGCCGAGCTTGGAGAGGATGTTGCTTACATAGTTCCGAACTGTGCCTTCACCGAGAAAAAGTTCGTTGGCGATCTCGCGGTTGGTCTTACCCTGTGCGACCTGTGCCAGGACCCGCAATTCTTGCTCGGTGAGAGCTGCAAACGCCGAGGCATCCCGGTTGCGGATCGACTCGCGCAGTTCGGAGAAGACGCGCTGGGTGAGGGCAGGGTCCAGCGTAGCGCCTCCCTCGATGGCATCATCGATGGCGCGCAGCAGGTCGTCCGTTCCCACCTGTTTCAAGACGTACCCGACCGCGCCGGCACGGATGGCGGCGAACAGCATTTCGTCCTCGGCGTAGGACGTGAGCATGATTACTTTGGTGTTCGGCAATTCCTCGGTGATTTTCTTGGTGGCGTCGATGCCGCTGTTGCCGGGCAAGCGGATGTCCATGAGGACGATGTGGGGGTGGTGGTCGCGGGCGGCCTGGACGGCCTCGTCGGCGGTCCCCACGTCCGCGACCACTTCGTATCCGTCGTGCGCCTCAAGCAGGCTCTTGAGGCCAAGACGTACGACCTGATGATCGTCTACAAGAAGGATGCGCATGGTCGCCATTCGCTAAGTATACCGCCGTGCTCTCCGCAGGACGGGGCGGAAAGGAGAACCGGCGTCGAAAGCCAGTCCGATATTGGCTTCTCCGGCACGCTGTTTGCTATGGAGCGCCACGGCGCGCTCCATAGGCTATTCGCCAGGAGTTCCGTCAAACGTCAGGTCAAGGGCTGTATGAGCGAAGTCACGGAGCGGGGCTATCGGTCGGCTTGCGACGTGGTCGCTGTCGTGGGCCTAATTCTGCTGCTCGCTCTCCTGGAGCACCACTTCGGCGAAACCCTGTACACCATTCGCCCAACCGGGTCATGGCTTAAGCTCAGGCTCCAGGTCTTTGCGCTATCGGCTATTGTCTACGGCATGCATAAGACCGGATGGTCGCAGTTAATGGGGCTGAAGCAGCTCTTAGGGCACAATAATTCCCAGCAAGGGCTGGTTGTGCGCGGGCTGTACCGCTGGGTCCGGCACCCGCTATGCACGGGCGGCATGGTTCTGATTTAGTTCTGGCCGCGCATGATCTCCACCCTGTTGCCCCGCAACCTCGGCATCACGACCTACCTCTTCGTGGGCAGCGTGTTCGAGGAGCCTAAGTTGAGTGCCGAATACCGCCAGGACTATGCACGCTACCAGCAAAAGGTTCCCCGCTTCCTCCCCCCTCCGATGTGTATGTACCGAGGACATGGTGGACTGGTGTACGGGGACATGGTGAACACATCTGCTTACCCGTCAGCCTCTTCTCGCAGGTCGATTTCCTCCACATTGTGATGCTTGAAGAACACACCAAGCACCCCGTCTTCTTCCGTGGGCCTGAGCGCCACCGGCTGGCCATGGAGAGCCTTCCCCACTCGGTAGAGACGGTTCTGATAGGAGATTTGCCCGCCATTCAGGACTTGTCGAACGATCTCGCCTTGACCATACACCACGGGAGGCAGGGTCTCAGGGAAGCGGCGCGAACTTTTCTCATAGTGCGAGGCTGGCACCCCTAGGTCCAGACACTCATGAGGCCGTTCCTGGTTGTAGATCTCGCGCCAGGGATTGAAACACCGACGCGGATGACGACGACACTGAAGTGCGGAGCCGAGGCCGTTTCTTCGACCGCTTCTTCACCCAGCGATTGACCCGCGCTGAGGGTTACGTCGCCACCGGGCTCCTGGTGCTTACGCTTATTGTTGGGCCGGCCAACCTCCTGCTCCACAGGCGGAATCCTGTCCCGAGTTATTTGCGCCGGGATGTGGGGATATGGACAGCGATCGTCAGCGTCGTCCATGTTGTTTTCGGGCTGAAACTTCATTGTGGCTTGCAGGGGCTGACTAGTTTCCTAACTTACTTCGTGGCCCCCGACGGGAGTCCGCGGTTCAATAGTTGTGGCCTGGGGAACTGGACCGGGCTCGCCGCCACACTCATCGTGATGGGGCTGCTCGCCCTGTCCAACGACTTCGCACTCCGAAAATTCAAAGCCGGGCCCTGGAAATGGCTTCAGCGCCTGAACTACGCTTTGTTCGCCCTTGTTCTCTTGCACGCGTTCTTCTACGGTGCGCCGGTAAGGGTCACGTCTCCCTTTTCGGTGCTGCTTGTGATCATCGTCTTCGCTGTCCTCGTCGGCCAGGCGCTGGGAGCTTGGCTCTGGCGGCGAAGGCAATCTCGTGCCGAATAAATGTGCGTTCAGGGCTTGATGACGACAGGGTATGGGAGACTGGCTTGCGCTTGGGGCGGGTGCGGTCTTGGCGGCAAAGCATTCGATCGATACGAAGAGCCAATGCTACCCACGGGAGATGCAGTTCACGAGCCATGACCATGAGTCCACGCCTGCGCAAATACGCGCTCAGCGTCCAACTTCTTGTTTCGGTCGGGTGGATTGAGGCAGTGCTCGCGTACCTGGCGCTCGGCGTCTCCGCTGTGACCACTTGGAATCCTCAGACCGTCCGCGCTGTGTGGATCGGGATGAAGTTGTAAGGCTGGTACGGGATCGTCCCGCAGCCCATCGCCGCGCTGCTGGCTGGGCTGGTCATCTCTGTGGGATCCAGGTGGGCCCTGATACGGCAGTATTGGGTCCTGATCTCATTCGGGATGACGCTCATGGCCACCGCGATTCTAATCGTCCAGTTGACGGACGTGACCGTCAAGGCTGAGATCGCCCGAACTGCGGAAAGTGGAGAACTTGCCGGACTGGGCGGCGACCTGCTTCATCCGAGCTTGGGCTTGCTGGTATTGCTCGTCGTTCAATTTCTCAATGTGTACAAACCGAAGGGCCTGCCTCCATGCGGCTGGCATAAGCAGCTGGAGGAACGCCGGAGCCGCTACGAGCGCCAAGAGGCGTCGTCAGCGTAATGTCATGCTTGCGGGCTCGACGCGGCTACACATGGCCGCAACGTGGGAATGAGACAGAGTGGTGTCTCGCTTACGGGCGATGTGCCGGGAGTGCCAAGGCACAAACATTCCGTGCGAAACACCTCGGCGGTCCCGCGCGCTAAGCATCTTATGTAGAATGGACGGAGAGGCAAGCTAGGCAACCGCCGAGGCTCCAGACAACCGCAAATCTCCGGGCCACCCTTGGGAAGGTAGCCTTACGATCTAAGGCCCTGCTTTCAGGATTAGAACATATAACCTGAAGGTCGCCGGCCGCAGGACCCGCGAGCATAGCGGAGCGGGAGGGAATCCGGCCCCCGCTAGCTCAAACGACCCGAGGCGCCCGTGAGGGCGCTTTCTGCTTAAGGGCGATGAACTTATCTTTTTAAGCTTGAGTCCAAACCCGATTCGCAAGCAGTCTCCCCGCGCTTGATAAACGCCCGATGACCCCACAATGACGTCTTGCCGCAACCCGTGTCTCACTTTGAGACGCTCTAGAGCAAATTGCTATAATCTTCTCAATTGCCCAGACCATTCGGTCCAGTTCAAGGAATTCCATTCTCTTCCCATCCACGAAGCGGGAGGGAACTTAGAGATGCGGTCTAATCGTTTCGGACTGATTATCGCGTTTGCGGTCTTGGGCGCGCTGTGGCTAGTCGCAGCCACCTGCAACATCCCCCGAACGACGCAACGCTCCGAGCCCACAGCCCAACCTGAGCCAACGAGGACACCGGCTACACCGTCAGAGCCCACCGCGGACCACGCCAACGACGATGATCACCATCAGGCCCACACCGGGGACTTGACGGAGGAACAGCTCGTCCACCGTGACGTCCTTGCCACGACGGACCGGTTTGTCAATGAATCAGCTTCCCGATTGCCCCTTGTATACAATGTCAATTACGGGATTGACGTCGGGGATATCGATGGGGATGGCGACATCGACATCTGGGTAGCGGACTGCGGTCGCGGCGGTGATCAGCTGCTGCTCAATGACGGTGGCGGTTTCTTCTCAGATGGGACCGACGAGCAGATTTCCAGGCCCGGCGCCCCGGAGGATTACAGGCGGACTTCGAAAGGTGAGGACGCCAATTTTGCCGATGTTGATGGTGATGGTGACCTCGATGTGTACGTCAACAGTGATCTGGCCAGCAAGGAGCGGGGTCCGGTGTACGAACGCCCTGAAGCCATGTTCATCAACGATGGGATAGGTAACTTTGTCGACGAGATTGAGGAACGAGTTCCACGAGAGGTAACTTGGAGACATGGGGCGTCCGACTTGGCGAGCTTCGCGGATCTGGATGGAGACAATGATCTGGACTTTGTCCGAATCACGCGGGAACCGCTGGGGACCGCACCGGTGCTACAGAGCGGACGGACGGGGATGTTTCTGAACGACGGCGCTGGGTTCTTCTCGGATGGAACCGATCGCCTGCCGGATGATTCGGGGTGGTTCACCGGTGGCTTGGGGCTGGCGGATGTCGATCTCGACGGCGACATCGATATCATCACGAACCATCGGGATATGCTTCGGATCTATGCCAACGACGGTCAGGCCAATTACACGGATTTGAGCCACGCCATGCTGCCGCCGAGGTTCGTTGAGGGCAGGGGCGCCGGCCGGTTCGCGATTGGCGACATCGACAACGATGGGGACACCGATATCTTGGGTTCAGAAGTGATTCTGAGATACGAACAGGCCTCCGGCCGTTTCGTCGCCGACGACAAACCTCCGCTGCAAAATGCGGCCGGACTGGCGATCGTCGGAGATGTAAACAATGATGGATACCTGGATATGATCGCCGTTCAGGAGGCTGAGGATTCCACCTCAGTACACACGCATGATCCAGTCTTGCTGCTCAATGACCAACAGGGCGCTCTTCAGTCCCCCGAGCTCATTGCCGATATGCCGAAGGGCACCGTCATTCAGGAGATGGGTGTTGCTGATGTTGATGGCGATGGCGACCTCGACCTATATGTGGGCACTGGAGTCCCCCCACATGATCACCCTGGCCATGAAGGCCGGGAGGACGGGATTCAACACGACGTCCTGTTCATCAACACCCTGATCAGCAAATGAACGTGTGGCACAGTTGCCAGGATTGAATTGCTCCCAAAACCCAATTGCCCGAGGTCGCAGGGGGTCTTTATGAACCAGGTGAAGACCTTGTAATGGCGTTCTGCTCCAGGTTCACGCACTACTTCCATATGGGCCAGGTGTGAACCCAGCCAGGGCAAGCGCATAACGTGCAGGTGGTCGCCGGAGTTCGGTGGTCGATCCTCCGTATAAGCGTAGTCTCAGGCTGTAGGGATTGGGACTGGCGGTCACGCGCCGCCGGCAAGGGAATCTAGAAAACCCCTGACAGGCGGCACCAATCTCGGTCCCGCCTCCTCTGGAACGAAGTGACCGACATCGTCGAACAGGACCGTGCGGGCTTCTGTGAACAACGACTGCCATCGCCGGTAGAGTGGACCCAACATGGGGTCCTTGGTGCCCCAAGCGAGGAGTGCCGGAATCGGAGCGATCTTGGACCGGCGTATCCAGAGATCTGCCAGATAATTTTGGGCGCGACGGATCTCCCGGGGAGAGGTCGCCCAGATGCCAATTCGGTCGTCAGGCTTCGGGTGAGGTTCGATGTAATGCCGGTGAATCTCAGGCGTGAACCGTGAGCGGTCAGCGAAGAAAAACTTCATCGCCATCCGAGTCGCGAGATTGTAGCGGCGGAAGAGAAACCGGCCAAGACCTCCACCGAAGAACAGACCAAACATGCGGAAAAGGATTCGTTTCACCGGCCACATGAAGGTATTGGTCAGCACAATGGAATGGACATTGTTCGGGTGTTCGGTAGCATAGGTGAGCCCGATTGGACCTCCCCAGTCAAGACAAACCACCGTAATGTCCCGAAGGTCGAGGTGGTCGATGAAGGCCTCAATGACCTCGGCGTGATCAGGAATGCGGTAAGCCCAGCCGGGAGGCTTGTCCGAAAGACCAAATCCAAAGTAGTCGGGCGCCACACAGCGGTAACCGTTCGACAGTCCGCTAATAAGGTGACGGTAGGCGAATGACCAGAGGGGGATACCATGCAGCATTACGATCGGTCGTCCGTGTCCCTCATCGAGGTAGTGTAAAGTACCGGGACCGAGATCCATGAACCGCGAGTCGAACGGGTACAGGTCTTTGTCGATCCAGTCCACCTCAGCGAGCGGGTTGTGCGCACGGGACTCCATTTTGGCACGTACCCTAATGAACCAGTCACTTATTTTCACCTATTATTGGGGAGCGTCCGGGCCTCGTCAACTCATTGGCCCGCTATGCGACAGGGCACACGACCTGTAGCTGTTGATCGGTCTGCGGTTGGGAAGGGAGCGAAGAGCGGATTTTGAAGCCTCTTACCGAGTATCGCCGGCGGCGTTTGGTGAATAGCCACATCACCATGGCCGAGCTAGATACAGGGTGAGTTCGGATGGTCACCTCCTTCGACATTGAATTAAATTTGTCCTACTGGTGGAGCTCAGAGATGAGAGAGGATTGTCATGAGCGATAGGCGGATGCATTGGAGCCAGCAGGCTCTCTTTGCGGCACTGCTTGGCGTCATTGTTGAAGGCGGATTTGTAACTGCCCTCGCGCTCACACAGCCGCCCTACCCGGTGCCCCCACCGGCCTCGGCAGATTTTTTCATTCTCACCGTCACCTATGCGGCGGTGTGCATGCCGCTCGTGTTATGGGGGAGGGCCGGAGGTTATATCGGCGCAATGGGTGTCGGACTGTTCACCCTTCTAACTCTAGTTCTCACATTGCTAGGTACGCTCGGTGACCGACCCGTCGGGGCAAATCCTTTGGGCCCACTGACCTTTGCGGTGCTGGCGGTGGTTCTGATTGTCTTCGGGGTAATCGCTTGGCGGGGGCAGCGCGAGTAAGCACATTGACTTGCAGGCGGCCGTGGACGGCGTGCCGCGCTTGTCAACCCATGACGCCCGCTCCTGGTGACGGAAGCGTTTGGGATGAGGCAAGCTACCAGGGGACGGCGAGTTGGCCAGGTTGACGCGGATCTTGGTTGCCCGGAACGAGCGGATCAACTCGTATGGAGGCAGATTCAACGTCCGTTGCTAACAATCGTGTCAGAATATGGCGCTTGTTACCTGAGCGCGAATACTGATGCCATGGCTGAGTGACCATTGGCAACCGACGCTGCGCTGTTGTGGGTGCGGATTGTTTGCTTCGGCAAAGAGTGCCTGCGTGGGCCACGTCTGCCCTGACCTTGGTGAGCCTGCACATTGTGACATTAGGCACATTCGTGGCTTGGGGTTTGTGTATATTCCTGACAGCTGGTGCCCACTTGGGAAGTATCATGCTGTCTGCAGATGAGGCGAAGCGCTACGAGCAGGCTGTGAACTTATCAGAGGAGGGCGGACCATGCTGCTGCCGCTGCTGGCGCTGGGACGCCTTTGAAGGGCAGGCCAAGCTTCTGATTGCGGAATACGACTGGCCGGCGGAAGAGATCGCCGAGCTGTGGGAGCTCGAAGACGGCTGCGGCGGGGACGGCCACCTGGGCCATGGCTAGGATGGGTGGACGCGTTCTTGCCGCAAGCACGGCGCTGCTGCTCTTGCTGGTCGGCTGCACCCCGTTTCGAGGCGCGCCCTCCGACGGTTCGATGCCCGAAGGGATGCCCATGGATCCGGGCATGATGGCCCGCCACATGGCTCCAATTCCGGCCGAGTACGAGCGGATGAACAACCCTGTGCCGCCCTCTGAGGGATCCCTTGGGAGGGGCGAAGCGATCTATAAGCAAAACTGCGCCGTGTGCCACGGCGACGAAGGTTGGGGGGACGGCCCGGCTGCTGACGGCCTGGACCCGCGGCCTGCGCCGCTGGCGCATACGGCGGGCATGCTCTCCGATGAATATTTGTTCTACCGCCTCAGTGAAGGCGGGGGTTTCCCGCCGTTCGATTCCGCCATGCCGGCCTTCAAAGAGAGCTTGAGCGAGGACGAGCGATGGGACACGGTGAACTATCTGCGCCATCTCGCCGATGAGGGCGGGCCGGCCGGCGGCGGGATGATGGGCGAAGGCATGAATGGAGGTATGGGAGAGATGACGGGCGGGGGCATGATGATGGGCTGGATGATGGTCATCGCCGTCCTGCTTCTGCTCTTGCTGGTTGGGGCAGTGGTCCTTGTGGTGCTCATGCTTGCGCGGCGCGCTGGTGACGGTGCTGGGTTGCAGGGGCCGGCGGGCGTTCGCTCCCCGGCAGCCGAGTCGCCGCTCGACATCCTCAAGCGCCGCTACGCGGCCGGCGAGATCGACGCCGAGCAGTTCAAGCGCATGAAGCAGGATCTGGAGACGGGCTGAGAAAGGACACCTCAGGATTGCCGTGCCCTCGGTTTTGTGCGGGATCTGAAGCCATTGAAGGGAGCAAGCCATGAGAGGAAGAATGCGATGGGTGGTCGCCGCGCTGGCGCTCGGAATCGCAGCGGCAATCTCAACCGCATGCGGCGGGCAGGCCGAATCGCGCGTGGCGCCGGCCCCGGACCGGCCCACCTTCGTGTGGATCTTCTCGGACCCCTGACCGCGTTGAGACCAGATGAGGCCCGTCGTGAACGGGCTTGCGGAAATATACGGTGATGCGGTCGACTTCCGGAGCTACAACATCGCCAGCGATGAGGGCCAGGCGTGGGCCGACCGGTACGGCCTGCGCGGACACCCGGCATATGTGCTGCTGGACGCGGGTGGTGATGAGAGCTGGCGGGCGGTGGGCGTCGTGGCCGGAGAAGTTATAGAAGCCGAGATCACGGCCGTTCTGCGGGCCACGCAGGTGCCGTGACCAAGGTAGAAGGTGTGATGAGCGGACGAGAGAAACGACACAAGGGCAGTGGACGGGCCCGCAGTACCATCCGCTGGATGGTCCTGGCGGGCCTGGTGGCCGCCGCGGGCGTGGGGGCGTATTGGACCCTGCGGAGTGGGGGCGGCGCCGCTGCAACTGCCGAGCCGATCAGCCGGCTCGGCACGCGCGACTTCCACTCTCTGGCTATCGCGCCCGGCGACCCGAATACGGTGTACTTCGGCCACCACGGTGGGCTGCTGGTGAGCCGCAACGGGGGACGGGACTGGCAGCCAACTTCCCTGGAGAACGCCGACGCCATGGCCCTTGCGGCCCCACCGGCCGACCCACAGCTGATGTATGCCGCCGGCCACAATGTTTTCTACAAATCCGAGGACGGCGGCCGAACCTGGCGGCAGGTACCCAACAACCTGCCCGGTTTGGACATCCATGGCTTTGCCGCCGACCCGGAGCAACCCGATCTCGTGTACGCGCACGTGGTAGGCTTTGGAGTCTTCCGCTCCGAGGATGGCGGCGAGACCTGGGAATCGAGGTCATCCAGCCTGCGTGCGTTGAACCTTGCGGTTGGGGAAACTTCTGAGACATTGTACGCGGCGGCGGCCCAGTCAGGACTGCTGCACAGCACCGATGGGGGCCGAACGTGGTCGGATTTTCCTTCACCGCCGGGGGAGGGCACCGTTGCCGTGGCCTTCGAGCGCAGCACGGCGCGGCTGTACGTGACGGCCTTGGGCCAGGGCGCAGGGTTGTATCGGTGGTCGGAGGAACGACATAGATGGCAATCGCTCGGTCTGGAAGCCACCTTGCTTGCGGTGGCGGTCAGCCCGGATGATCCGCAGCGTCTGATCGCGGTGGACGATGAGGGAGGGGTTTATGCCAGCCGGGATGGGGGGGAGACCTGGTCGGACGAATAGTCCGACGTGTGCGGGCTGCGATCGCTTGGGACCTGCGCAGGATGTGCCAGGGTGCAGCTCTCCGATCCAGCCGTCGCCGATAGCCGCGCCGGCTGTCTCTCGGCGGCGGCCCTGGCGGTAGGGCTGTTGCTCGGACAATCAATGGGCCTTCCCCGCCGGTCGTTCACTGGAGTCATGGGAATCATCAACGCGCAGTTCTTGGGCGGGATGAAGCTGACGGTTTAAGGAAGGGGGACAAAATTAACGAAGGAGCGCCGCCCGACGATCGGGGCCATACAGGTGCCGCCGGGCCGCTGCCCTCGCGCGGCCCGGGCGGCCAGGTCGCTGGCCGAGTAACGTATCCAGTCTTCGCCGAGGTGACAGCAGTGCAGCTGTTTGCTGCCCAGGGCACAATCATTAGATACGTGCGGTAGTGGCGCAACCGGAGATCCTGGTGGGGCTACGGCGCGTCCGTGGAGCCAAGGGGTTCAAAGCGGCGCACGGTAATCGTCGACTGTGTCCCTTCAAGCGGGCGTCCTGCCCGCAAAACAGGACCGAGGACGATTCGTCGGGGAAAGGCGGGGTCGCCCTCGATGGCAACAAGAATCTCGCTTCGAGCGTCCACCCGCATCTCGGCCAGGACCGACTCGAACAACCCGGAAACCGTAAACGGCCGGGCCTGTTCCGCGTGCAGCCGTATGGGATCGGACCAAGCCCCGATCTCCCAGTTCCATTCCTCAAGGCTGGCGTGTGCAACTTCCCCCCGCCGGACGCCGATGTTGTAGCGGCGGTTTTCGCCGGGGCGTTCCACTTCGACGAGAATGCGGTAGGTTGGGGTTGGGCTGGCCGCCCACCTGGCCTGTGCCGCGCTGACCCGTGCGTAGGTGGCCTCCTCCAGCGCCGGCGCGCATGCTGACGCAGTCAAGAGAACCAGCAGACCAACCAGCAGCCGCGCCCGGACCGGGGTCTTTCCAGTTTCGATGTGCTGCCCCCGGTAAATCTGAACTGGTTGCAATGGACGCCCCTCTAACCGAATATATCGTACGACAGATTTGTAGTAGAGGCTAGGCGGTGGTGTTCCAAGCAGGTAGTGGTTGTTGCCGTCGTCGTAGGCTAGATCTGGCTACGATGCGGATGGACAGGTCTCGCTCGAGGTCCTTCTCCAATAGCGCCGGTACAGCTGCCCGTCGTGCCGATTTCCGGGCGCCACCTCCACGCTGGTGATGATGGAGAAGCCGTCTGGGTCATCCTTGTAGTCCTTCCAGAGCTCAAAGAAGCGGGTCTTGCCAACCTTGAGCGTGTCTTGAATCTCCCTACGGGTCAGTAGACCCCGAGAATAGGATTGGAGAAGGAAAGCGACTTGATGATCGGAAAACCGCTTGTGAAGCTGCTGCATGACTGCCTCCTGACCTCAGATGGGGCAGCCAGTATGGGTGTTCGCTTTTGAACTGCAAACAGTTCGCTTTTGAATTTCAAATGACAACTCTCCTGCAGTTCCTTGACACAACTCAACCAATTGGGTATATTTTGTTTACTATGTGAAACAGGATTTCGGAAGGCGAACACCATCTCCGCTGGCGAAGGGTCCATTATTCAGTCGGTTGAAAGAGCTCTCCATATATTGCAAGCCTTCTCCCATGAGAAACGAGAGCTCGCTCTGAATGAGATCACCGAGACAGCCGGATTTCACCGCAGTACTGTCTACCGCTTGGTCCGTACCCTTGAGAAACATGACTTCCTAAGCAGGCCGGCGGACTCGAATAAGTACCAGATTGGCCCACGGGCTTTTGCCGTGGGCAGTCTCTTTGTTACTGGCAACACACTCGTCGACCGAGCCCGTCCCGTCATCGAAAAACTGCGGCGTGAACTAGGATGGACAGCTCAGGTGAACGTTCTCGACGGGGACGAGATTCTCGTCGTGGCGACGGTCGAAAGTCCGTCACTCGTGCGCATAGCTGGCCAGCTCGGCATGCGCATTCCCCTACACTCTACCGCTTCTGGGAAAGCAATCCTGTCTACGCTTCCCGAAGGGGAGCTTGACAGAGTGCTCGGGAAGTCAAGCCTGCACAAATTCACGAACAAGACGATCACAAGCCCAGAGGATTTGAAGGCGGAGCTTTCTGATATAGCAGAGCAGGGTTACAGCGTCAACGATGAGGAGTGGATGGAGGGGCTATTCGCTTTAGCGGCACCCGTCCGCGCCCACCTCGGTCCCCCTGCGGCTCTGGCAGTTGCCTGTCCCGTTCAATTGGTGCCTCGGGATAGGCTCGAAGATATTGCCCAGACCGTGATGGAAGCGGGCCGTGAATTATCCCGCCTCATGGGTGTGGACACCTTGGGACGAAGGGAGGAGCACCCTCACAAAGCTCGAGAACAAGCAAGCTAAACGCGAGTAAGTCCGAAAATAGCGGTCGCTTAATGGGTTGGTCGTTCAACTCCGCGGTTGAGAGTAGGAAGGTTCCGAGGCACGGAGGTCGAGGGAAAGGAGAGGGTGAAAATGACCCGGTCGAATCAAGAGGACTCCCTGAGTCGACGAACGTTTCTGAAGGGGGTCGCTACGCTTGCCGGAGCCACCATTTTGGAGGCATGCACACCCGGCGCGCCTGGGGGGCCGACGCCAACGCCCGGTAGAATTACCATCGGGTTTAGCCTACCTACAAAGGCCCAGTATCGGTGGCAGTTCGACGAGCAATACTTTCTCGAGGCGGTCGACCGGCTTGGCGCTGAGGTGATCGTGCAGGACGCGAACAGCGAAGAGACCTTGCAGGCCAGCCAAGTCGAGAACATGTTGGCCCAGGGCATAGACGCGCTCGTAATTTCTCCTTTGAACTCCGAAGCGGCCGGTGCCCTGGCTGACATGGCAGCCGAGGAAGGTGTGCCCACAGTTGCTTACAACGAGCTGGTCCTCAACACCGAGAACGTTGACTATTGGGTCGCCAGGTCCAACATCCAAGTCGGAAATATAACTGCTGAGACCGCAATGGAGGAAAAGCCCGAGGGAAACTACGTCATCGCGAGCGGCGCGGCCGGTGACAGTGTCGCCGAAGAAAAGACGCAGGGCTATCTTGAAGCACTTCAGCCAAGCATCGACGCCGGTGAAATCAACGTTGTCTCCCAGGAATTCCACCGAGGATGGGATCCAGCCCTAGGGCTACAGCAAGTCGAGAACGCACTGACAGCGACGAACAACAACATCCACGCGATTCTCTGTAACTACGACGGTTTCGCCCTTTCGGCTCTTGAGGCTTTGCAGGAACAGGGACTTGAGGGCGAAGTATGGGTGGGGGGAGAAGACGTCTTCCCCGAGGCGGCCCGTGCCATTGCGGAGGACCGTATGGCTATGAGTGCGTTCACTGACCTGCGTGAAGAGGCGGACCGAGCGGCGGAAGCTGCCATCGCATTGGTCCGGGGGGAGACACCGCAGGGGAACGCCAGCAAGACCATCGAGGGTCAAGAAGTCCCCGGACAGATCATTGATTCCTTTCCCGTCACAAAGGAGAACTTGTGCGAGTTCATCCGAGACTTTCCCGGGTGGGCCGACTACGACGAGGTGTATCAGAATATCCCAGAGGATGAGCGACCCGAGTGCTGACATTTAGCCACTGATGGCTCGGGCGCCACGCCTGCAACTCCGCAACATCACCAAAACATTCCCTGGTGTCACCGCGGTTGATCGGGCTGACTTTGAAGACGTCCACGCCGAGATCGCGGCGCTGGTCGGTGAGAACGGCGCGGGCAAGTCCACGCTCATGAAGGTTGCAACCGGCGTTTATCCACCGCATAGCTACAAGGGTTCAATCCTGGTAAACGGTGTAGAGCACCATTTTCAAAGCGTCCGGCAGGCTGAGCAAGCCGGTCTCGTAATGATTCCACAGGACCTGGTTATGGTTGATGAACTCAGTGTTGCGGAAAACATCTTCCTCAACCGTCAGCCAGGAGGCTGGGGGTTTGTGGATTGGGACGAACTCTATCGGGCTACTGAGGCGGCTTTACAGGATTTCGGGCTGGACCTAAGCCCCCATGTTGCCGTCAAGACCCTTTCCAGAGCGACACAGCAGCTCGTAAGCATTGTGACAGCTCTTTCCAAAGACGCTGAGCTGCTTGTTCTCGATGAGCCGACATCCTCTCTGAGCCCCTCGGAGAGCGACCATCTCTTCGATCGGCTAAGGGCCCTCAAGGACAAGGGGGTTTCGAGCATCTTTATCTCCCACCGGATTGAGGAGGTTATGGCCGTCGCCGATCGTATCGTGGTGATGCGCAGTGGCCGAATAGTGGGCCAGGGCAAGGTCAGCGAGCTCAACGAGGATCAGATTGTACGCTTGATGCTCGGGAGAGGTGTGAGGGAGTACTATCCCAAAGAATTCCATACGCGGGACGAAACTTTGCTGCAAGTTCGTAACTTACGGGTGGCCAACCCAGCGAATCCAAGCCGGCCGCTCGTGGACAACATCAGTTTCGATGTGCGCAAAGGTGAGGTCTTTGGGATTTTCGGTCTGGTGGGCGCTGGTAAAAGCGAAGTTGCCGCGGCTCTCTTCGGCGCCCACGGGGATCATTCGAATGGGGAGTTCCGTCTAGCTGGCCAACGCCTTCAAATATCAAGCCCTATCGATGCGGTAAAGCAAGGCATCGGGCTGATTACCGAGGACCGCAGAAGGTACGGACTGGTCGAGGGTATGGACGTAGCGGCCAACATAAGTTTGGCGAATCTGGGAAAAGTGAGCCGTGGCCCCTTCTTAAGCATCAACCGCGAGAAAGAGATGGCCCAATCCTATGTCAATGAGCTAGATATCAGGCCCCCTGACCCTCGGAAAATCGTAAAGAAGCTAAGTGGCGGCAACCAGCAGAAGGTGGTTGTTGCCAAATGGCTGACGCGCGACCCCCGCGTCCTTATTCTGGACGAACCGACCCGTGGGATAGACGTTGGTGCGAAGATCGAGATTTTCCGCATTATGAATCGTCTCGCCGAGGAGGGGGTCGGCATCATCTTCATGTCATCCGAGTTATCCGAAGTGTTGAATATGTGTGATCGGATTCTCGTCATGTATCAAGGACGGGCGGTGCGTCAATTCAGCCGCGGTGAGGCGGAGGGAGAATCCGTGATGCGTGCCGCGACTGGTGGAGAGGCAAATCGGTGAGTAAGGGCCGTTCTCGCCAGTCGGAAAGGCATCTATCAGCCCGAGTGCCGCTCAACGTGGAGTCTTTACGCAGCCTTTCCGTGACCATCAATTGGCGCGGGTACGGCATGGTGCTGGCCCTCGTCCTGATCGCCCTCGTTTTCCAGTATCTCACTGAGGGGCTCTTCCTATCCTCTCGGAACATTGTTAACCTGTTGCGTCAAGCATCCCTCGTCGGACTCCTGGCTGTGGGCATGGTCCTCGTTCTGGTTTCCGCCAACATTGATTTATCCGCCGGCTCCGCTGTGGGGCTCACCGCGACCGTAGCGGCTTGGCTGCAAGTGGAACAGGGCTGGGCTGCCGCATCGGCGGTGTTGGCGGCTGTCTTCGTTGGGTTAGTTTGCGGCATCTGGCAGGGGCTATGGGTGGCTCGCTTGAAAGTTCTCTCCTTTGTCGTCACCTTGGGTGGACTATTGATTTTTCGGGGCGCCCTGTTGGTCATTGGTGGCGGAGCGACGATTTCACCATTGTCGCCGGCTTTTCAATCACTAGGGCAAAACTACTTGGATCCCGGCTTATCCCTCGCGTTTCTTGGGCTAGTCTATGCGGTATTTGTTTACTGGGGTCTACGAGCACGCAGTACCCGATCGACTGACGCGACTACCGAGAAGCCCGGTAATGCGGCGCGGCTTTTCAACGCGGTTTTCATGTTGCTGGCGCTTGGAGGCCTGGGATATGTGTTCGTTTCCTATCGCGGTATCCCCATCCCGGTCCTGATTCTGGCAATGACGGCCATTATCCTGACCGTCATTGCCAGAAGGACGAAGTTTGGAAGGAACCTGTACGCCATTGGTGGGAACCGTGATGCCGCCCGCTTTACCGGGATAAATATTCGGAATCACATCTTTGGCGTGTTTGTCATTATGGGCATTCTTTACGGGATTGTCGGCGTGCTGATGGCGGCACGCCTGAATTCGGCGCCCCCCAATGCTGGTTTCTTCATGGAGCTTGAGGCGATTGCGGCTGCTGTGTTGGGGGGAACAAGTCTGATGGGTGGGGTGGGTACGGTGAGTGGTGCCGTCATAGGCGCGTTGCTGATGCAGTCTATCGCAAACGGGCTAAGCCTGATGAACGTCTCCAGCTTTTATCAAATGATTGTGACGGGCCTCTTGCTCATCGTAGCTGTCTATATTGACGTGGCGATGGGCGAGAAGTGATCTTTGCGATGGAGGGTATGGAATGACGGATACAAGTGTAGAAATGCTGGAAGCCTGGATTGAAGCTGCCTTGGGCGAAACGCCAGTAGATTTGCTGGTTCGCAATGGCAGGTTGCTCAACGTATTCACGGGCGAACTTTATTCGGCCGATGTTGGCGTTATAGATCGGCGAATTGTGAAAGTGGGAAATGTGGGCGACCAAGCCATTGGTGCTGAAACCACTGTCGTGGATGCGCGAAATGGGGTCTTGGTCCCAGGTTTTTTTGACCCCCACTTCCACGCTGGCGGCTGTCATCTCTCCCCGACGGAGCTGGCTCGGGCCTTTCTCGCTCGCGGCACCACCTCAACGGTCTGCGATTTTCAAGAGCACTACGCTGTGGTCGGTCCCGAAGCAGTTCGATTTGCTATTGACGAGGCGATGAGGTCCGGCATCAAACTTTACTACTTGGTCCCCATCCAAGCATTCCTGACTGAAGAACTGGGCATATCTGGGTCTGGCATGAAAGTCGAGGATATGCTCACAATGATTCAGTGGCCGGAATCAGTCGCCATCAACGAACCACCGCCCGGCCCGGTTCTGGGCCAGAACGCTGATGCGCTACGCGTGATCGCTGAGACTAAAAACCTGCGCAAGACGTACACTGGCCATGCCCCTGAGGTCCATGGGGATCAGCTAAATGCCTACATCAGCACTGGGGCCTTCTCCTGCCACGAGTCAAGGCGTATGGAAGATGCTCTTGAGAAGTTACGCCTTGGTATGCGGACGCTGATGCGTGAAGGGTCAGCGCTCCGTGACATGCCGAACCTGTTGCCCCTGGCCCTCGAGTACCCCGACGCCACCCGTTTCATGAGCCTATGCTCAGATGAGATTGACCCGGTTGACCTGGCGACGGAGGGCCATATGGACCACAAGATCCGGGCAGCAATTGAAGCCGGAGTGCCCCCGGTCACCGCGATTCAAATGGCGACCATTAATCCTGCTGAGTACTATAACTTGGACGACGACATAGGCAGCGTCGCCCCGGGTCGGATCGCCGACATTGTCATCTTGGAAGACTTGGAGCAGGTGGCGGTTTCCCAGGTGATTGCCAACGGGCAACTTGTCTTTCGGGATGGTGAGCTTCGTGTGGAGCGGCCCGAACTGAGTTATCCTGAGGCCCTGGTGAGCGAAATTGACATTCCGGGTGACCTGGGCCCTGAGGATTTTAGGATCGATGCGCCCTTCGAAGAAGGAACGGCTAAGGTGCGCGTCATCGGCCTGGAGGATGGTAGTGCTGTATCCATGGCCGAGGAGCACGAGCTACGGGTCCGGGACGGCGAGATCCTGGCTGATCCCAACCGCGATGTTCTAAAGATCGCGGTCGTGGAGCGTAATCGCGGCACCGGTGAGATTGGCCTTGGGTTCGTGCGCGGGTTGAACTTCGAGAATGGCGCTCTAGCTTCCACCTACTGCCACCCTTTCTACGACGCTATGGTTATTGGTACCTCCGATTCTCAGATGGCGACCGCTGTGAACGAGCTTGGACAACTGGGTGGAGGATTGGTAGTCGTCTCCGGAAACCAGCGGAGTGCCGCTTGGGCACTTCCTCTGGTGGGCGTCTTTTCCACCGAACCACTTGAGGACGTCAAGAATAATTTCGAAGCTATGAACCGAGCCATTCAAGATCTTGGGTGTCAGTTTGCCAATCCAGTGCTTTTCCTCAGTTTTGCTGTCCTCCCCACCATTCCTGAATACGGACTCACGACGAAGGGGCTGTTCTCGGTTGATCAGCAGAAGTTCCTCCCCCTCGTTCTTAGCGATTGATCTGTGAAAACCTCGTCTGGCTTCGCGATAGAAACGCACAGGCTTGAGCCAGCAATCCTTAGACGGCCTTGATGTGGAGTACCTCATTGTGTCAAATTCACCATCAACCGGTGCGAGACAGCGGGAACCCGGGTTCGATTGGGACGGGCTTGCGAGCAGCCTGATCGCCGACGTGGCTGGACCCCAGTACATCATGGATGGGTCCATTCAACCCATTTGGCGACCGATACGATTGTCGGGGCCAGTCTTCACGGTACATATGCCGGGCGGAGATAACCTCGCCTTGCATCGTGCCCTGGAGGCGGCACCGGCCGGCGCCGTTTTGGTGGCCGTTGCCGCCTCCGAATTCCGGTGCGGGGTCTGGGGGGAACTGATGGCTCTCGCTGCGAAACGTCGTGGGATTTCGGGGCTTGTGACCAATGCGTGGGTGCGAGACTATGAGGGTTTGACAGCTCTTGGTTTCCCCGTCTTTGCTCGCGGACTGCACATTGGACAAGCGAGAAAGGAAGTGCGGGGCACGCTGAATGAAACTGTCCGGTGCGGTGGGGTTGACGTGTCGGGAAGTGACTGGATTGTTGCGGACAGTGACGGCATCGTTGTTGTCCCGCATGGACAACTCGCCAAGATCCATGAGCAGGCAAGAGAGCAGGAAGAACGAGAAGCATCAGTCCGCGAGGACATTAAGCGTGGACAGCTTCCCATGGACGTTCTCCGGATACGACCAGAACAACGGTAAATTCAACTGCACAGTGAAAGGTAAGAGAGTTTGTGGGATCCTTCATTCTCGGCATCGATGTTGGTGGGACGTTCACCGATGCCTCATTGGTGGAAACAGATAGTCAATCAAATTGGACAGCCAAGGCGTCCACCACCACGGAGGACCTGACGGAAGGTGTTTTGAATTGTCTGAATGAATTAGCTGAGCTAAGCGGTTATTCTGTTTCCGAAATCCTGTCGGAAGCGATCAAATTTGCCCATGGCACGACTCAGACGTCGAACCTGATTTTCACGCGAACCGGCGCCAAGGTTGGGTTGATAACTACCCGCGGTTTCGCGGATCAGATTCTTTTCATGGGCGGCAAGGGCCGGGTTGCCGGGTTAAGCCTGCGTGATCGTCGGCATTTCCGCATTACCGATAAGCCGGATCCGCTGGTGCCGCGCCACCTTATCCGCGAGGTCCCAGAGCGTATTGACTACAGAGGGGCAATCATAACCCCGCTGGATAAGAATCAGCTAAGGCGTGCCCTTGACGAATTGGCCAAGGAAGGCGTGGAAGCCCTCGCGATCTGCTTCCTGTGGTCATTTGCGAATGAGGTGCATGAGGCCCAGGCACTGGATGTGGCCAGGGAGGAGAACCCAGATCTTTATGTCTCTGTATCGAAAGATGTGGCACCGCTCATCGGCGAGTATGAACGCACCGCGACGACCGTCGTTAATGCTTACGTCGGCCCTGGTTTCCGGGACTATCTAGAAGACCTGCAGACCCGGCTAAAAGAACAGGGTTTGACATGCCCGCTCCTCATTCTCCAGGCCAATGGGGGAGTGGCCGAAGTCGGGGAGACCCTCCCGGTGCGCACGATCGAATCAGGGCCGGCCGCCGGCGTGGTGGCTGTCAAGCATCTGGCGGACACGCTGGGAGAACCCAATGTGATCGCAACGGACGTGGGTGGGACGACGTTCAAGGTGAGCTTGGTCAGCGCTGGTGAATGGACCGTGAAGCCCGAGACGGTGATCGGTCAGTACTCGATACAGATGCCTATGGTGGACGTGGTTTCAATTGGAGCCGGGGGTGGGTCGATAGCTTGGGCAGATGATAATCGGCTGAGGGTGGGGCCGGCCAGCGCAGGGGCGGATCCCGGACCGGCCTGTTACGGATGGGGCGGAACGGATCCCACTGTGACCGACGCGGATCTAGTACTGGGCTATCTCAATCCGGATTACTTCTTGGGCGGCAAGATCCAACTCGATCCGGGTCGGGCTCGAACAGCGATCCGCCAGGGGGTTGCCGAAGAGCTGGTCGACGGCGATGTTACTCGCGCTGCGGCCGGCATCAAGAAGGTCATCGACTCGCGGATGGCTGACCTGATCCGCAAGTCAACCATTGAGCGAGGCCACGATCCTCGGGACTTTGTTCTGATGGCTTACGGTGGCGCCGGGCCGGCGCACTGTGGTGCCTACGGTGCCGAGCTTGGCATCGAGCGGGTGATAATTCCGGCGGATGCGACTGTCTACTCTGCGTTTGGTGCGGCAGTCTCGGATATCCGGCACACTTTTCAGCGGACTGACCGGATGCTGTTTCCACTGGAACTGGGGCGATTTCGTCGCAACTTCCAGGCTTTGAAGGAGCAGGCCTATGAAGTCCTAAAGCGGGAGGGGGTGGCTCGGGAACGCATCCGGTTGTTACAAAGAGTGTACATGCGCTACCGTCGCCAGATGCACGAAGTTCGGGTGCCCCTCGAAAGGTCTCCCACCGACCTCAAAGAAGATGACCTTGAGGAACTCGTTCGAACGTTCGAAGCGCGCTACGAAAGCCTTTACGGCCCCGGCGCTGGGCATCACGAGGCGGGACTGGAGCTCGTGACCTTTGAGGTGGAGGCGGTCGGACCCATTGAAAAGCCGCGCCTAAATCGCCATGAAGTCGCCCAGCCGAATCCGGCGAGTGTGTCACCGACAGGCTCGCGACAAGCCTATTGGCCCGAACTTGACGGATGGGCGGATACGCCGGTCTACCATGGACCTCGATTGGTGCCCACCAATCGGATATCCGGCCCGGCGATAATCGAATATCCAGGGACAACTGTGGTCATTCATCCGGGCCAGACAACGGAAGTGGACGCTTACCTTAACGTGATTTTGCATTTGGAGAATACAGTTCATGACCCAGAACTCACCCAACCCGATCACCTTTGAGATCATTTGGCACCGCCTCATGCAGTTGACCGAGGAGATGGGGCTGACTTATTTCCGTACCTCGGGATCGCATGTCCTGATTACCGGCACGGACGCATCGACGGCTGTCATGCTGGACGATGGTTCCCTCGTGTCAGTTGGTCCCTATATTGTTACCCAGTCGAACGTGCTGTCGTTGATGGTCCAGACCACGCTCGAAACTTGCTCAGAAAACCCTGGGATCCATGAAGGGGACACCTTTATCTGCAATGATCCCTATTCAGGAGCCATCCATCAGCCAGATGTCGCTACACTTTCACCGGTTTTTGACGGTGACGAGCTTGTGGCGTGGGTGGGTGCCTCAGGGCATCAACTGGATAATGGCGGTATGGATCCTGGAGGCTTTTCCATCCACGCCGTGGAAATTCACCAGGAAGGGCTCCGTATGCCGCCCGTCAAGATCGTTGAGCAGGGCCGGTTCCGCGAAGACATTTTGCGCTGGATTGGCAACCAGGTGCGGGATGAGTTGGTGCCGCTCGACGTCCGAGCTCAGATCGCGGCCAACAATGTGGGGCGCAAGCGCTTGAAAAGCCTCCTCCGGCGCTACGGTGTCGATACGGTGCGAATGGTTATGGAGGAAGCCATTAGCTACGCAGAAGAGCGCCTGCGCGAGCGGCTAAATGAGTTGCCAGATGGTACCTGGAGGGAGGTCCAGTACATCGATCACGATGGGCATTCCCCTAATATCTATAAGATCGTCTGCACTCTAATCAAGGAGGGCGACCATCTAACGTTCGACTTCTCGGGAACCAGTCAGCAAGCGCGGGGATTGATCAACTCTACTTGGTCAGGACTAATGGCAGGTGTCCTGTCCGCGACCTATATTCTCTTGGCGTACGATATGCCCTGGAATAGTGGCATTCTGAACTGCATAAGTATTGATTCACCAGGCGGTACTGTGAACGACTGTGACTATCCAGCCCCATGCGCTATGGCGACCATCTCCGCTGTCATCGTCACTATCGATGCTGTATGGGGGACGCTAGCAAAGATGTTGAGCGCTAGTGATGAGTACCGCGATGAGGCCATGGCGAACTGGACAGGTTCCTCCATGGCGCCTATCTTCAGCGGGGTGAGTCAGCACGGTTACGACTTTGCCCATACCGAGATGAGCCACTTCGGAGGCGGGGGTGGTGCCCGGAGCTACAAGGATGGGGTCGATACAGCGGGGATCGTCTTCAATACGACTCCCAACATTCCGAATATTGAGATCATCGAACAAGATTTTCCGATCCTCTATCTGTTTCGCCGCCACCTTACCGATTCAGGCGGCCCCGGCAAGTATCGGGGTGGTCTTTCAGGAGAGCTGGCCTATATTGTCCACGATGCTCCCGAGGGAGAACTTGAGGGCCTCTTTGCTGGTACGGGAGCAGAACAGCCCAACGCTTTGGGCCTCAGCGGAGGTATGCCCGGCGCGGCTATCCGGGTGCTGCGGTTGCGTGAGACAGACATTCCGCAACGGCTGGCGGCGGGGGGCAAGTCCAGCGCGGGGCGGGGCGGGGACGCGCCTGCAAGACGAGAACAGCACGCTTCCGGCGAAAGGGCCCTTCCTGCTTGGTTGGCGGCTATCGAAGGCAAATTGGAAATTTTGCCACCCAAGCATCCCCGTTCTCCATTCCTCGAGGGTGATGTTTGGTACCACAACTGGCAAGGGGCCGGAGGATACGGCGATCCACTCGATCGCGACCCGAAGCTCGTAAGCCAGGATGTGCGCAATCACGCAGTTTCGCTGGAAGTGGCCCGACGCGTATACGGCGTCGAGCTGGATCCAGATACCTTCGACGTGGATGAGTCATCTACTCGCGAACAGCGCGAAGCAATCCGCGCCGAGCGGGTAAGCCACGCGAGATCGCGTGTCCATCACGGCGACCCACCAGAATCGCGGTTCCAAGTGGGCGAATACTTGTGGGTTGACCCCGAGACGGGCGGAGTATGGTGCCGGGTCTGTAACGCGGTGCTGGCAGACGGTGATCAGGACTGGAAGGCAAACGCAGCGGCGGAGGTAGCCCCCGTTACCCATGCGGGTCCGGTACGCGGCGAGGACTACGATCGGGGACGCGTCAATTTGATACTGTATTACTGTCCGGGGTGCGGCACGCAGCTCGACGTTATCGTCGCCCACGAGGGCGCGCCTCGACCATTTTTCCGCTTGCACCCTTCCTAATCTTTGGCTGACAGAACCTGAAAGGAGAAGGATAAAAAGTGATCGTTGCCCTCTTTAGTTCCGATGGCGAGGAAGGGGTCGGCATAGTTAAGAACGGCGAGGTGGCCGATCTACGAGCACACTATGGGACCCCGGCCGAGTTTTTCTTGGCCAATGGTTCGTCCAAGGACCCCGCCGTGCGACTAAGCCAGGAGGCCCCAGTTTTGCCCTTGTCCCATGTGGCCCTCCGTGCGCCGCTGGCACCCGATACGAAGATCTTCGCCATCGCGGCGAACTATCGGAGTCATGCCGAGGAAATCGGTGGCGAACCCCCCACACAGCCAGTGATATTCAACAAGTTCTTTGCCTCCATGGTCCACCCGAACGAGCCTATTCAGTTGTCGCCTCTCTCCCAAGAAATGGATTATGAAGGAGAGCTGGCTGCGGTGATCGGTCGTCAGGCCCGCAACGTGACGGCTGCTGAAGCGTTGGAGTATGTCGGAGGCTACACGTTGTTGAATGACGTTTCCGCCCGGGACCTTCAAATGACAACGTTGGGCGGGAGAACGATCATCGATTGGTTCTCGGGTAAGGCACTCCAGAAGAGCAGTCCCGCGGGCCCGTGGATCGTGACGGCCGACGAAATTGCCAATCCTCAGGATCTCCGCTTGGTGGTTGAATACAACGGCCAAGTTGTGCAGGATGAGTCGACGTCGGACATGGTGTTTGGGGTGGCGGACATCATTGATTACATTTCGGAGCGCATTACATTGGAGCCCGGGGACGTAATCGCTACCGGGACGCCCGCGGGTGTGGGTAAGTACCGGGATCTTAAGCTCCAGAATGGTGACACGGTCAAGGTTGAGATTGGGGAGATCGGTGCCTTGACTAATCCGGTCCGTAGCCTGGAGCAATGAAGGCCGCGTGACGGCCGATTATCCGCAGGTAGAGATTGAAACGTCGGCCGGCTGCTTCGTCGTGGAAGTGTTCCTCGACGAGTCACCGCAGGCGGCCGCACGGTTCCTGAAGCTGGCCGAGGAGGGTGGTCTCGCCGGCGCCCCTTTTTACCGAATAGTTCCTGGATTTGTGGTTCAGGTAGGCCACCACTCCTCAGCACACGGAGACGGGCCGCACTTCGGGCAAGAGGAGCCGCTTCCCAGTTACTACCGGCAGGGTGTGTTGGCTACGGTAGAGCCGGGCCCCACGGACACAAGCGAGGATTTTTTCATCTGTTTACACGATTTGGGCTCGCTACCTGCTCGACACACCATTTTTGGTCAAGTCATCCAAGGGTTCGAAGTCGTGGTGTCGATTGGGAAAACGCACGTCGGCCCAGAAACGCTGGATCCGCCGTCGATTGTCGCGTTAAGGGTTTTGGAGCGGTGAGTTAGCACTGGGTGGGCTTCCTAAAAATCGCATTTCATCGGTAAGCACACTCATCAGACAACACTTGGCGGAAGTTTCGGACATGAGTCGACGGCGGATAAATTCCGTCGGCAGTGTAACGTTGGGGGGCGTAGGGGTCCATGAGTTCTATGATGTCGAAGGGTGGGCTTGATCCGGTTTCGTGTACTTCATATTGAGTGCGGACACACCTTAGCGCGGTTTCCAGTAAAGTGTCTTGAAAGTGAATTCCAGGAGCCCTTGAGACTCCAAGCCACCACAGATCTCTGGGCCGACCTTGGAAGCCCAGCCTGACGGTCCAAGGTACCCTTTTCGGGATTAGAAGTCACACCGCGCCTGGCGGCGGGGCACTGTGTAACCTGACGATTGCCGGCCGCAGGTCCCGCGAGCGGCGCGAAGCGGGAGAGAATCCGGCCGCCGCTACCTGAGCACGGCGAAGAGCACCCGCGAGGGTGCTTCTTTCATTTAACGAGGTGCCTGAGGGGGTGTGATCAGGAATAGTATCGGCGACCCGCGGGTCGGGAGCCTGGGGCCACCGCCGAACCCAGCCTCCGGGATTGGCACGGGTGTCCAGAAGGAAGCTGATCACAACGATGCCCAAAAGCGAGGCGGAGATCATCCGCGATGGTGAGTCCAGCATTTTGGATTGCAGTTCTCGCTCACTTCACGGCGATCGTCACCTTTCTGGTGCCCTTGAGCGGGCCGCGAGCAAGGTAGCCCTCGCATCCATGTGCGTAAAGAGGAGTAGTTGTTCGGCTAGCCGGGTTGTACCCCTAGCTGCGTTAGGAGAGCGAGCCTATCCCCGTACTCATGGACCTCGACCACTTTGCCGTCCTCGAAGCGCAAGACACCGCAGATTTCGAACTGCACGGACCTGCCGGTGGGGGGAATCTCTCGGCCTCCGGGCCCCTTCAGCGGTCCCTTATGCGTCCCTGATGCCCGGGCGACATGGCAGTTCCACGTGCCGTCGCCGAAAATGACCACCCGATCAACCCGGAAGTCTGGGAAGGCGGCAATTCGGGCGGCAAACACGCCCTTCACCTCCGCCGGACCGCGAAGTGTGCCTTGTGGCGTGCGGGCCACTACCGAATCCGCGAAATAGCTGGCCAACTGCTCCAGGTCATGCGCGTTCACCGCTTCCTCCATGGCCTCTATGACTCGGAGCTGCTCATCCTTTGTCATCGTCCGTCCCACCATGTGACACCTCCTGTGAAGCTACTGACTGACCTTGAGACATGCGTTCTCATAATTTTTCGATCTCTCCATTGCCTGTGCCGTGTCCGGGCGGACCCCTTGACACGGATGCTCCTGTGCATGGTCGGCTATGGTGCTCTCCTTTTCCTATGCTGGTTTCGGCGGGGTGACCGGTAGCGGGGCAGGTCGCAGCAACATCCAGATCCCGACCAGCAAAACCCAGAGTAGGAACAGAAAGGCCCCGATCCCCGTGACAATCCCGAAGCCCGAACCTTTGGCGGTCGGCACCACTGCCAGGCCGCCTACCAGGGCCAGCAGCGTTCCAAGGTACGCCAAGTAGGCCAGCCAGCTCGGAAGTTTGCCGGTCCGATGGATCGCTACCCCGTAGCCCAGCATGGATACCGCGCCCGCGACGGCGAGCGGAGAATTCAGGGCGAGTGCGATGTCCCGCAGGACGAGGGCGCTCGGCTCACTGAGTTCGGCAAAATGCAGGGCGAAGGGCACCACCGCCACGTACTGCATGGCCAGAACTGCCCCGGCAACGATTCCCCCGGTCAAACCTAGCATCGACCAGGGTTCGCCGGCGGGCTCATCGAGGCGTAGGACGCCGTAGAGGCCCACCACGAAGACCGCGAACGCGAAGAGCTGGCCGGCCAGAAGGACCAGGATGACGTTGATGGTCGCCTGGTTGTCGCCGGCCCATGCCAAGACCTCCCTCGCGCTGGGGTTGGCCCCGGCTACGTTTCCGAATTGGGCGGCTGCGATCACGCCCAAGGCCACCGCCACGAGTCCGGCAACTCCTGCAAACTTTCTGAACGACATCATCTGCGCCTCCTTACCTCCCGTCATGAAGGTGAAGACTGACGATCAGTCATTGCAGCCCAAAATTTTTTCACACCACTCCTTTACCGCCGCCGCTTCAAGCCGTTGACAAGCATTCGTGTCACCTCCTCTTCCATGCGCTGAGCGTACTCCTCATTGCCCAGGACGATACCCTCGACCCAAGCGGTCTTGACGGTGCCCATCACGAGCCGTCCGGCGATCTCTGGGTCCATGGGTTCCATGTTGCCCGCTTCGATCTCGTACGAGAACATCTCCCTTAGCGCCTTGAGGATGGGGTTGTTTTCCAGGAAGTCTGCCTGGAACTCGTTGGATGACGATTCGGGCAGGGCAAACAGCATACTGATTAGGTCCGAGTTCTCGCGGGCGACCTGGAAGCAGGCGTTGATGATGTACTGGAGGCGTTCCTCGAACGTCGCGCCGCGCTGGTAGGCCTTCGCCACGTGGGGCACGGCCATTTCCACGAACAACCGATTCAGAGCGAAGATGAGGTCCCGTTTGGAGGAGAAGTAAAGGTAGAAGGTGCCCTGGGCGATCCCCGCCTCCTTCACAATCTCCGAGACGGTCGTGCCGTTGTACCCTTTCTCGCGGAAGAGGCGACGGGCTGCAGCTAGAATCTCTTGCTCCCGTACCTCTGCTGCCGCGGTGCGGTCTGGCGGGTTCACTCGTCTCCCTCCTCAAGCTAGAATGAATAATATACTGACTGACAGTCATTCGTCAAGGGCCAACCTGCTCCTCGAATCTGACCAAGCAAGAGCCATGAACCTGGGCATGGACAGGGATCGATGACATTCTACTCGAACATCTCGCCTCACTGCTTCCCCGCTACGGGAATGCGAGTAGGGACGGGAAACGGCAATCGTGGGTCAATTCTTGGCTGCCACCGGCTACAATCGAAAGCACTCTATGCTGATTTCCCATCTGCGTTACGCGTCGAGTAAAGTAATATGATTCGAATAAGTAATGACTTGACGATCTAAGGCCCTGCTTTCAGGATTAGAACTCACACCTCGCCTGGGCCAGGTCCCGGGTTACGGGAGCTCGTTTAGGCTGGCGGCCCGGTGTGAGATTTCTAGATGATCCCCAGCAGGTTCAAGAGGACCAAGATGATCCCGATGACGATCAGAGTGTGGATCGCGTTTCCGGTGCGTGGAATGCTTGGCAGGAATCTCGGGCCAAAGAACCCCAGTAGCCACAGAACGACGAGAATTAGAACTATGAGCCAAAGGGTGGACATGGAGATACTCCTTGTGTACTTGCGGCTCGGTGCGGCGACTGACGAAGACGATCTCGCTGACGCCCACCGTCACCAC